>JAFUXW010000057.1 GCA_017477035.1 Alphaproteobacteria bacterium
ATAAAAGCGGCAAACGTGAAAATTTGAGTTTGCAAACTGCCAAGCCGATGGATTTTGGCGATATTGATATAGATGCTTTGTTAGCCGAAGCCGAAGTAAAACAACCGATAAAGCGTTTGCGTGATGTTGAACAAATCTTTTTGGCAGGAAATACGCAGGTTGAAAGCAAAGCCGACTTAGCCAAGATTGTTGAAGAACCGTGTTTGGCGGTTTGTGAGAATTTATACGATAAAAATATCTTAACTTATTGGAGTTCTGCCAATAAAAATGCACCGGATAGAGCGTATGTGTTGATTCGCTATGAAAGTCTGGACGATAACAACAAAAAAATTGCTGATAATTTAATTGCGCAAGGTGTGTTATCTGATGCGCCGAAATATAATTTTGATTCATATAATACCGCGCAAGAATACGGCAAAGCCTTATATTTGGGGATAGATACAAATCCCGATATGGAGGTAGCGGAAATCTCGGAAAAATTACGCCAAATTGCGTCAGAATTTGCACCTCAAGACATAAAATACAATGTTTATACACCTGAGTATTTATTGGAAAATTCTTTCGGGAAAAAACCGGAAACGTTTGCGTTTCCAAGTCTTAAAACGGCAGTTTGCGGTGAAAAATTAAGCGATGATTATAAACCGGAGCGAGAAGCTGTATTAACGTCAATTAAAATTATGATGAAATACAAACAAGAAACCGGACTATCTGCCGACGATATGCGTGAGGTTGCCGCTAAAATCGGATGGCTCTATAATGAAGAAAACGGTTGTTTATATAAAGATAAGGAAACACTTCGCCGCCATAATGAGTACGTCAAGCAAGAAGAAAAGAAAAATTTAAATCCTAACAAATTGCTACAAAAACAAATGCAAACACAGCTTATAAACAAAGCCCGCTCTTAGCATTCATAATTCGTTTAAAATAATAAAAAAGGGAGCTCCTTTGCTCCCGTATATAATTCTACAACTAATCGGCTAATAGCGGATTATTAAATATTCTCATTGTCCTCAATATTATTAATCATATTAAAATATGACTTATTGAAAACTTGCAAAGTCTTTGCCTCGATAAAATAACCATCAACAACATAACCTTGCATCACTTGATGTGTACCATCGGGATTTATGCGCATAGCATTGCACTTGTAGCATTCTTTCCCTTCCACGTGGTACTTTTCTTTTAAGATTTTTACAAAATCATTTTTATCCATATTATAATATTTAAATAAATTCAAATTCTCGCTCATTTTACCTCACATGTTTTTTAATGTCAATAGAGTTATCGTGTGTTTGATTCTTTTTTATTAGATGATGATATGTGATGCAATGTAAAGTTTTTACCGGTTAGAGAAGCAATTATTATACCATTATCAAGACAAGCTCTCCACTTGATAGGATTCTTAAATAATGGTGAATTTTCTTGTTGCTCTCTTGTTGCATAAAATTCAAATTTCTCTTTGTTTACCGCTTTTTTAGTTTGAAGAATTCCTCCTGCTTTTTCTTGGATTTTTTGAGATCCAATATTTAAAGGATGGCAAGTTGTGTAGTAAAATGTATTATCCGAAAGTTGTTTACCTTGCTCATCCAATAAATATTTATACATAAAATCTATCATTACTGCATTGGCTTCAGAAACAATACCTTTCTTTTGATAATCAGGATGCAGAAACATTCCGGAATGTCCAATTTTATTGTTTCCTTCTCCATCTTTTAAAACTTTGGTTGAAATAGCAATAACACCTATCAATTTATCATTATTTCTTTCTCTGAT
>JAFUXW010000058.1 GCA_017477035.1 Alphaproteobacteria bacterium
CCAATTCATAACATAAATATTGAAAACCGATACCAAAATACCTATAATTATTGCCGGAACAGCGCATTCACTAGGTTTTATCCCCGCTGATTGCATAACGACCATTTCACGGTCACTAATCATTCTGTTATATACAAACAGCACTGATACAAATACCGCTATCGGAGACAGCACATTAAAAATTCTCGGCATTAAAAGAGAGGTCATTTCGGCAAACAAATAAATAGGCAATCCTTGTCTGGTAACCATTTCAACAAACTTAAGCGACTGCGTAAGCCAAAGCATAGCAAGTAACGAAAAAGAAATCAGCAAGAAGCCGACAAATATTTGTTTGGTTATATATTTGTTCAATATTTTCATAGGCGAGAGTATAATGGCTATTTTCGAATATTAAAACAACTATTTGCAAGATATGCAACAAAAAAGAATAACCCGCTCCCAATCTCGTAACAATTTAAATATCTTTTACGTACTCCGTTTTCATTGTATTAAGCTATAATACATTTATATATTGCAGATTAATACAATATTATTGATTTTTTAATGAAAACAAACTATATTTATTTAAGAGGTAAATTAAAGGAGATATTTCTATGGATATGAATGAATTACAGCGTAAACCTTCAGTAGAATTTGTCGGTCGTTCTTCTGCAAATGTTGATGAGGGATTGCGTAGTTATATGATTAAAGTTTTCAACTACATGGGTGCCGGATTGGTATTAACAGCAGTCGTTGCTTGGTTGGTTGCCAACACCAGTTTAATCAATTTGTTTTATAATATTGATATGCAGAATCATACTGTTTCCATGTCTGCTTTGGGATGGTTGGTGGCATTTGCTCCGCTGATTATGATTTTTGCTTTCAATTATGTGGCAAACAATAAAAGCCTGGGAGCTGTACAATTAATGTTCTGGACTTTTTCAGCGGTTATGGGAGCATCACTTGCATCTATATTTTTACTTTACACTGCCGCCAGTATGACCAGAGTATTTTTGATTACTGCCGCCACATTCGGTGCAATGAGTCTTTACGGATATACGACTAAGCGCGATTTAACTAAATTGGGCAGCTTTTTATTTATGGGATTGATCGGTCTGATCATCGCTTCTATAGTAAACATCTTTTTACAAAGTCCTGCTGTGTATTGGGCATTATCTTATATCGGAGTAGCTATTTTTGTAGGTTTAACGGCGTATGATACTCAAAGAATGAAAGATCTTTATTATTCTACACGTGGTTCAGATGAAATGTCCGGTAAAATGGCTGTGTCCGGTGCGTTGAGTTTGTATCTGGACTTTATCAACCTGTTTATGTATTTGCTCCGCATTATGGGTGATAGAAGATAAATTAACATCATTTTAAACTCCTTAATACCGCTTGTTTGGCAAGCGGTATTTTTTTGTTGACTTATCCGAAATATATCGTTATAAGCAGAGTGATAAATAAACCGAGAGTCTGCAGTTTTGCAGATTTAAATAACTAATAATAACCGGAGATTTAAAAATGAAAAGAACATATCAACCTAGTAAATTGGTTCGCGCACGTCGCCATGGCTTTAGAGCTCGTATGGCAACCGTTGCCGGTCGTAAAGTTTTGTCTGCACGCAGAGCAAGAGGTCGCAAAAGAATTTCTGCTTAACTTTATTATGTCAGACTATGAGTGAATTTCTGATTCTAAAAAAGAGAAGAGATTTTTTAAGAGCCGCTAAAGATTTGACCGTTATTTTTCATAACGTGATGTTGCAAGCGGCTCGTCCTTTATCGTGCACAGATAATCGTCCGGCGCGAATCGGTTTCACTGCTACTAAAAGATTGGGTAAAGCCAACGTTCGCAATCGAACCAAGCGACGCTTGCGTGCAGTGGCGCGTGAAATATACGACAAATATGCCTTGAATAACGTTGATTACGTATTAGTCGGGCGTTACGATACGGCTTATTGTCCTTTTGAGAATTTAAGAACCGACGTTATTCGTGCTTTCAAAAAAATCAACAAAGAAATTCGGCAAGAAGAATCCGATGAAAAAATTATTGATACTGCCGATTAAATTTTATCAATATTTTATATCTCCGCTTTGTCCGGGAAGTTGTCGGTATCGCCCAACGTGTTCTCAGTATATGATTGAGGCAATTCAAATTCATGGTATTATAAAAGGAATCTGGCTTGGTATAAAAAGAATACTACGTTGCAATCCGTGGGGAGGTTCGGGATATGATCCGGTGCCGCCAAAAGAAATAAAGCATAAGTAATTATATTGTCTTGATTTTAATATCAATTTATTTTAGAAGAATAATGTTTTAACTAGAAAAAGAGAGTTATCAATGAGTGATGATTTGAAGAGTTTTTATACAGCTGTAATTTTGTCGGCATTGGTTGTTTTAGGTATAAATTACTTTTTCCCTAAAGAAAAAGCAACACCAACAGCAACAGTTGAAGAAACCGAAGTAAAAGTGTCTTCAACTGCTGACGAAAGCAATGAAAATGTTCGAGTTATATATGAAAATACCGATGATATATTACAACGAGACGAACGTTTAAATATTAAAAGCGATGTATTAAACGGTAGCATACGTTTGAAAGGTAGTAGATTTGATAATCTTTCCCTTATAAAATATAGGCAATCTTTAGATGCTGGGAGCGAAAACGTAATTCTATTTAATCCGACCAAAACTCAAGATGCTTATTTTGCCGAATACGGGTGGTTATCCGGAGATTCTTCCATTATCTTACCGAATGCAAATACGGTTTGGAATGTTGTCGGAAATCAAGAACTTACCCCGCAAACTCCGGTTACTTTAGAGTGGGATAACGGACAAGGAGTAAAATTCATTAATCAAATTTCATTAGATGAACATTACTTATTCAGTTTAAAGCAAAGTGTTGAAAATAATTCTGATAAAGCTATTACCCTGGTCCCTTACGGCTTATTCAGCAAACAAATAAATCCGGAAAATATGAGCCGTGGTGTTGTTCATGAAGGGTTCACCGGTATAATCAACGATGATTTAAAAGAAGTCCAATATGCAAAAATAGATGATAAAGGTGAAAATTATGAAACGACGGGTGGTTGGATATCTTTTAATGATAAATATTGGTTTGGTTCTTTTATATTCGATAATGACGCAAAACTTAAAATCAGTTTACGAAAAATAAAAGAAAATACTTTCCAATTGGACTATCGCGGAATGCCTATACAAATTATGGCCGGAAGTTCTGCTTCCTTCACTTCTGACTTGTATGCTGGCGCTAAAGAAATTAAGTTGTTGGATAAATATGCAGACTCTATCAAAAAATTTGATTTAAACATTGATTTTGGTTGGTATTATTTTTTGACTAAACCTTTCTTTTATATTTTAGACTTTTTATATGGTTTAATAGGCAATATGGGATGGGCTATTTTATTATTTGCGGCTTTTTTACGCCTGATGATGTTTCCGATTGCCAACAAATCTTACGAAAGTATGTCTAAAATGAAAAAAATTCAGCCTAAGATTATGGCTCTGCAAGAAATGTATAAAGACGATAAAATGGCATTACAACGTGCTACAATGGCTCTTTATCAAAAAGAAAAAGTTAATCCGGCCTCAGGTTGTCTACCGCTGTTCATTCAAATTCCGATATTCTTTTCTTTGTATAAAGTTTTGAATATCGCCATTGAAATTCGTCACGCTCCGTTCATAGGTTGGGTTAAAGATTTGTCCGCTCCGGATCCTCTGACGATTTCTGCATGGTCGCATATCCCATACATTCCATCGTTATTAGATATAGGAGTTTGGCCATTGATTTATGGTTTAACTATGGTTCTGCAAAATAAACTTAATCCGAAACCTGCTAATAAGGATCAAGCGAGAATGTTTATGTTGATGCCTGTTGTATTTACACTGATGTTTGCTCATTTTGCAGTAGGATTGGTGATTTATTGGACATTAAACAATATTCTATCGCTTATTCAACAAAAAATAATAATGCGTAAAAATGGGGTTCAATGAGCGATAAATTTGACAGTAAAGCGTTAAGGGAAGCAGAGGCACAATTTTTGAAGCCCTGTACCTTTATGCTGAGTGTGGCTCAGTTGGAACAATTGCCGGAAGCTGATTTAGACGAGATTGCTTTTGCCGGACGCTCTAATGTTGGTAAATCTAGTTTGATAAATGCTTTATTTAATCAAAAAAAATTAGCTAAAACATCTTCGACTCCGGGAAGGACACAATATCTCAATTTTTTTAATTTTGACAATAAGCTCTATTTGGTGGATCTGCCGGGGTATGGTTATGCCAAAGCGCCTGAAAAAACGGTTCGTCAGTGGCAAGCTGTATTGAAAACATATTTGCGCGGACGCCCAAATTTAAGACGTGTATTTTTGTTAATTGATTCACGCCATGGTATTAAATCAGAAGATTTAGAAATTATGAAAATGCTCGATGTCTCTGCCGTATCGTATCAGATAGTATTGACCAAAACCGATAAAATATCCGTCTTTGAATTAGAAAAAGCAATTGCACAAACGGCTGAGGAAATATCTAAACACGCCGCTGCTTTACCGGACATCATAACAACAAGTTCGGAAAAGAAAATCGGTCTTGATATACTAAAAGCTGAAATTTGCAGTTTATTTTAATCAATAAAATTTCCAATATTTTAAGTTACTTCGGTAATAGCGCGTTGGTTACCCAAACGCTGAATTTGCACAACGTGCAATTTACGTTTCATTTCATCTAATGTTTGTTCAACATTTACTGCACCATTGGTTGAAGCCATAATACGTTTAATAAATTGCAAATATGCTTCTTGTGAACTTTCAGCGTGAATAGTAGCAAAGCAATTATCGTGACCAGATCCCATCAGTTGCCAGATACCACTGGCATTGCTGGTAGAAATTTCCCCTCCGATAATAGCATCAGGTGTAAAGCGCACTACCAAGTCGATTATTTTAGAATAGTCAATCGCATTGGTTTGCTCAGTACGTGACATCACGAGGTGAACACGATTTGGATGCGGAACAATCAACTCACGAGTATCTTCAACCGTAATAATTCGTTTATGAATGTCTAAAATTTTCAGCAAATTATTTAAAAAAGTGGTTTTACCGGTTGATGTTGCGCCGCTAACCAAAATGTGTTCGCCTCGCTTGATGTACAGGAGCAAGCGTTCATATGCATCATCCGGAACCTTAATATCTTTAAGCGGATTAAGCTTTTGCAATGCTTGTCCCTGTCGCATTCCGTAATCTTCGAGACCGAACGCTACGTCATCTGAATGAAGACGAATAGCCAAGGCAACACCTCCTGTTAAATCTTCTTCATCATACATAATGTTCTTCCCGCAGATTGCGGAAAATCTGTGGTCTCCGGGAATGGTGGCATACACCAATGGAGAACCCTGAAGCGGATCAAAATTTATTTCATAAGTATTTGCTATTATGTATAACAAATCTGTGAGATATTCTTTTGAAAGCTTCTCATCTTTATACATAACCCACGGATAGGCTCGCTTACCGCGCATTCTGAGCCAAATTTGACCGGCGCGATTAATTGCGACCTCCTCCAGATTATCTTGTTTATACCAATAGGACAAAGGTCTTAATACTGATTCTAATACTGAAAAATCACTCATTTCCTCCTCCTATATTAATTCCGGTACTTTATCCGAACTGTTGGAATTAGATTCCGGAACCACCGGCGGTTGTGTTGACCCCGTTGATGGCGGCGGATTATATCCGGCAGGAGCACGTCTGGCGTTTGCCGGTTGTGCACTATTTCCACCTGATACCGGAGTAACGTTTTCTTGATAATTTCCGCTATATGTGACATTACTTGCGGCTCCTCCTTGTCCCGGATTTTTCTCTACCAATCCACCATCACCGGAGTCACCGTTTTCGCCATTACCGCCTTTGTTTTTACTCTTATCACGAGCCTCACTGTTAAGCCATAAATCTTCATTAGGAAAGATAATAATTCTTGTGCCGGCCGGAACGTAGGTAACCGCCTGAATATTAGCTTTTTTATCCAAAATTTCTTGGAAAATCTGATCCATTTGACTGATAAAGTTACGACGAGCATCTTCTGCCGCTGCACTTCTTGCATCAGTTGTAGAGCTGGTATCTGTCGTTTTAGAACCGCTTCCCGATGCCATAATGTAAGCCGTAGCATTCTGCAGCATGCTGGTTAACAACGGCATAGAGTATTTCTTGAGCAATTGTTCATCAAGATATCCAATTGCACCTGCACGTCCCTGCGCATCTGCTGTTTTTGCATTAAATCTAAATTGAGAACCATCCGGACGAATTAAGCGTTTCCAAGAAATTGCGATTTTCACTGCTCCGCCACTATTGCCTCCTGTTGTTTCTCCGCCTCCTTCAAGCGAGCCTATTACTCTTGAGCCGGCAGGAATTATAATATTACGCCCTTCTTCAGCATATATATTACGCTCAACAATTGCTGTAATCGGAACATTATCACTAAATCCTTCATCAGCATATACCGAACGAGCCAATACTGCCGGAATTGGTTTATCTTCAAGAATCATTTCACTCATATCAACACGCCAAGATGATATATTTTGAGCTGTTCCCGGCCAACCATCCTCTTCATATCCGGTAAAGCTTGATACCTTCACTCCTGTTTTTTCTCCAGGAAATGGATTGCCCATATTACCACGTCTTGCCGCTTGTAACTGTGCCAAAGCTCGAGCTCTTACCGGATCATATCGCTCTCCCTGACCATATCCGCCACCCGGACCTAAATTTGTAGGCTGATTTCCAATACCATAAGCATTACCATTACCAAAAGCATTCTCAGGAATAAACATTTCTCCGACACTGGTATGTTTAACCTCTTCCAAACCTATCGGAGAATAATTCATATCAACAATAATCCCGTCCGGAGTTCTAAACCCTATTTGATTGCCATCATCATCTTTAACACTGTCATCTTCATAAATACTGCCGATAATTTCTCCGTCAGGGCTCAATGCAATACCTACAACTCTATCTCCGAATTTTTGCTGAACTTTCGGTTCTTTTGTTTTTCCCACGCTCGGTGTTTTCCCGTCTTTTTTACTTGAAGGTATTTCATTAATTCTGACCTTACCGCCATAATCAGGGGTGAAGCTCTGTTTTCTTTTGGTTTGTTCTGAAACATTTTCCATTACTTCACTCACTGTATAATATTGGAATGGTGTAGCTCTGGCTACTTCATCTCCGTTTGAATTACGAATTGTTCCGGCCTCTGCCAAATATCCTATATTTTGCCCATTTGCATCAATGACAGTGCCATCTAATTGCAATTCACCTACAACATTATTACTCATATCACGAACAATATAATCACGGTTACCTCTGGCTACTACCTGATTTTGACGATCAAGAACAAACCCTCTGTCCATCTGTCCCAATTTACTGCCAACAGCGCTTAAAACCGTTCCATCCTTAGCCAAATACCCGTATGTTACAAAATTATCATCATAAACATAGAAATCATATAAAGCATATCCAATCTGATTTCCGTCTTTATATACACTACCATCAAAGTATACCTGACCAACATTTTTATTTTCACTGTTAATAACCAGTCCTGAATTTTGAATCATACCCAAAAATCTGTTATTGTTGTCGAAAGCAACCTTATAACGCATTGCGTTTCCTAAATTTTTCTTGGTTTTAGAAACTGCATTACCATCAGGTTGAACATAGCCTATAATCTGATCTTTCGCATTAATTATTTCACCATTTGCCAAAATATTACCTATGATATTATTGTCAAAATCAATTATCGGTGAAGGAATAATTACCCCATAACGTATTTTATCATTAGCATCTTTTATTTGACCATGCTTATTTACGCATCCTAAAATCTTACCTGAAGCATCAATGCCAAAACCAACATTCACAGTCCCTGAGAAATTACCGTCATAATCTATCAATCCACTATTAAGAACCGAGTATCCTATATAACTTCCTACGTCGGAAACAGCTTGTCCGTTCGGCATTAAATGTCCGATGATAACATCACGATTATTGATAATATCTCCTCTGCCGTTGACAACACCTATTGAACTGCATTTGTCATTCACAACAGGAGCAAATGATATCATTTTACCGCTTATTACATTATTGTTATCCAAAACGTAATCATTATAAACTACCTTACCATATACTTTATTATTTAAATCAATTACCGAACCATCATTATCGGCATAACCTATCAAATCACCACTGATGTTCAGTGCTATTATTTTATTACCGAAAAATCCTTTAATCGGTGCCATTATCGCTGCATTTATATCTTTAGTTTCGACTACATAGCCATCCGGCAAAATTTTATATGCAACTTCACCTTTATTGTTAAGAACTACGTTGCTTTGAGTTATTCTTCCCAAACTATCTCCGTTAAATCCTTTAATATATATCGGACTTAATGTTGTTCCCAAATATCCTTTTTTATTATATAAAATTCCGCTTTGTGTCAATTTTGTATCGGCAATAGCTTTATATAGTTCACCATTAGGAGTAATATAAGAATATAACAATCCGTTGATACTATATATGGCATCCATCTTTTGATTTCCGCCAACAACCTTAC
>JAFUXW010000006.1 GCA_017477035.1 Alphaproteobacteria bacterium
AAGGAAATAGCTCTGATTATATAGCCGTTAAAAACAATGATTATGTTTTGTTACCGGATGGAACTAAGAGAACCGCTGAAAATCAGGGAGACAAAATACATTTTGATTATACATTTACCGTATATGAAGCAACAGAAGATAATGTTACGGAAAAAGAAGTAAACGGCATAAAGAAAACGTATATTACCTTGCCTGACGGAACCGAAATTGAAGGTAATATCGGAGACAAGGTTATCATACCTGAGGCCGGGCTGAGAATTTCGTCTGAAACAGTTGTAAAACACGGGTTAAGCCATCAAACATTTTACTCTGATATGGGTAAATATTTGGATAAGTTGTTTAATGTTACTATAAATGGTGCAGTTGGTGATATTGTAGATAAAATTATGAAGAATGACCCTGAATCCAGCATAAAATCAATAAATACGCAAGATGCCAGTGAGTATTTGGGAGCCACCAAAAAAGCCGAAGATATACAAAAAAGCATTGATGATGCCGGTAATATGAATTTCTTTAATGCAATCGGTTCCACTATAGGCTTAGAATATTTCTTTACTACTTTTGCAAATTCTACTGCATGGGCTGCATCAAAAGATCAGGAAACAACAGGATTTGCAGGCGCTTTTGCAGTTGCGATAAATAATACTGTTTCCAAGGCAATACTTGAAGACAATTCCAACGTAATATTTAAATCCCAAAATGACAACGGAAATACGTTAAAAGTGGATGCCTATACGAACAACCAAGTATGGTCGGGTGCAGGTAATGTGGATATATTGAATAATATTGACGAAACTATGGAGGGCTTAGGTGCTGTAGATGGTAGTGCAGGTGGTGCTTCTCTTTCATTTCAATGGTTAAGTCCGGAAACGACAGCCACTGTCGGAGAAAATGTAAAAGTTACGCAAGATAACAGCAATTATGGTGATGTTATTGTCAAAGCATACGACGAAACGGATGACGTTAATGCATCAGCGTCTAACGGTAATGCCGATGAAACCGGTATAGCCGGTGCTGTTTCGATTTCAGCAATCGTTGACGGTCAAGTCAAAGCATCAATTGAATCATCGGCTGAAATCAAGGCAAGAGATATTTTAGTAGATGCAAATAAAGATTTAACTCACGTAAACGGCAACCTTGGAATATCCATAAGCCAAAATTCTATATCTGTCGGCATAGGGGTTAATTATGCCGAAGATGAAGTTGTGTCGTATATTGCAGGTGATGTAGAGGCTTCAAATGATGTAATAGTGAGTTCTGATTATGATAAGTTATTTGTCAACGGTGCTTTTAATATGGGAATTGCAAAAGCCGGAACAGATATGCCGAAATACGGAAATATAACCGATGAACAACGCCGACAAAATTTAGATAAAGCGACGGAACTTTTTAATAAAGCCGAGGATATTAAGAACAACTCAAAATATTTCAATAATTTCAGGGCATTATGGAATCTCAGAGATGCCCATTCGGCATTTGCAAATGCAGATTATGATTTCACAAGGGCGGCTAATCCGGATAAAAATACTGCCACCAAATCAGGAATGGCATCTGTAAGTATTTCAGATACGGCTTCTAGAGCGTATATCGCAGACGGGGCACATGTTTTAGCGGGGCGTGACGTTAAGGTTAATGCAACATCTGAGGATATGTTAATAAATGCCGCTATTATACTGTCCGTAAATGGTAAATCAGGAATGGGTGGCACACTTATTGCTCAATGGACTCAAAATGAGGTTGAGGCCTATATAGGAAATGCCGTTGTTGACGCATTGAGAAATGTTGATGTTAACGCTAATGAAGATATAAAAATGTTTACCGGTTCGGTGGGTGTTGCGCATGGAAAAGATAAATCCGCAGCCGGCAATATTTCGTTTGAATTACAGAATAATGAAGTTACGGCAGCGATTAAAGACGGCGCAAAAGTAAATACGAACAAAGATAATGAAGAGCAATCCGTAAGCGTTGAAGCCGGAGTTAAAAGTCAAATTATAAAAGGTGTGGGTACGGTATCTATTCAAGCAGGCGGTAACGGTGGCGGTGGAGCCAAAGGCGGAACGCTTGACGGTGATATTGCCTTAAATAAAATTAATGCCTATATCAAAGGTGCAGAAGTTAATGCCGGCAAAAAATTAGATGTTAAAGCAACAAATAGAACAGATTTGATAACGGTTGATGCTGCCGGAGCTGTTTCAACTCAAGATTCTTCTTATGCCGGAACATTGGGGGCTTATGTTTCAATCAATGAAGAAAATGCCTATATTGAAGACTCACAAATCAATACAACAGAAGGCAGAAAGAATAAAAATGCCGATACAAGCGTTGTGGCCTCAAGCACATTTGAGGATTTTGCGGTCGTAGGAACTGTGGCATACGGCAATCAAACTTCGGCTGACGGTTCTGTTCGTGTTGATGGTATCAGCGATGAAATTACCTCATACATCAAAAACTCGTCTATTGATACATCAGGCGATGTAACGCTTGATAACGATTCATCGTATAAATATTTATCTGTAACGGCGGCCGGTGCCGTTTCAAGCGGAGGAAATGCAATTTCGGGTGCTATTGCCATTGCCGTTAACACAGTGGTTCAAAACAACTACATTGAAGATTCAACCATAAATTCAAATAAATTAACGGTGGATTCCGATGCTGTTTTTGACACCCTCGCCATTACCGGTGTTGTGGCCGCAGGCTTAAGCGGAAAGTCAATCGGCGGTTCTGTATATGCAGAGGTTATAGATAATGACCTTTACAGTTATATCAAAAATTCAAATGTAACGGCACAAAGTGATATTGATATAACATCAGATACGGATATTGACAGTTTGAGTGTTGTTTTTGCCGGTTCCGGCGGTCATGGTCTGGCCGCTTCCGGTGCTGTAAGTGTTGTGGTTAATTCTGCAGATTTAAACACATACATCTTATCGGAAAATGCAGATAAAAAAGTTCAAAGCATAAACGGTAAAATTGGTGTTAAGTCAACGAACGATGTGGATCTTGAGACCATCAACGGAGCGGTGAGTATTTCCCTCGGAGAAGATGCAGCAGGTGCGGCTATCAATGTTGTAGTTGACAGCAGTGATACAGCAGCAGGTATTGAGGGTACTGAAGTTATTGCAGAAGGTGATGTTGATGTTGAAGCAGAGTCTGATGAAAATATTATGTCAATTTCTATCGGTGGTGCAGGTGGTAACGGTATTACGGTTGCCGGTTCTATTAACACGGTTGTTATGACTTCGGATACAAGTGCCTATATTAAAGATGCGGATGTCACATCAGACGAAGGGGACATCAAAGTTATATCTTCCGGTGAAACGGAAATTACGGGTGGTACCGGTTCGGCAAGTATATCGCTGAGCAGTATGGCTCTCGGGGCTTCTATTGTAACCGGTGTTATTGACAGCGAAGTCAAGGCAACCATTGAAAATTCAAAAGCCTATGCCGGTAAAGATGTGATTGTCAGCGCCGAAGCTAATGAGACAATCGGTGAAAAGAACGCTCCGTTTATTACGGTAGCAGGTGGGTTCTCGCAAGGCTTAACGATTGAAGGCGTTATTGCCACAATGGTCATGAGCAGTACGGCAGATGCACATATTATCGGAACAAAAACAATAGGTGATGATGTTTATGGTGTTAATGCCGGTCGTGATGTTGCAATTTCTGCAAATGGAAAAGATACTATTTTTGCCATAGACGGCGCA
>JAFUXW010000059.1 GCA_017477035.1 Alphaproteobacteria bacterium
GATGTATAAAAAATTGTTAAATAATATAGTGTATAATGAAGATATTCATGGCGTACGAGTTCATTTTGATTTAAGAATTATTTCAGAAATATACATGACATCAGAGATTGCTAATCAATTTAATGATCTGCTTTTAAAAAATAATTTGATAAACAAAATAAGAATATACGATAAATGACGCATTTTGCACTTAAATATATAGGCTTGCCGTGGGTGGCAGGTGCACAAGGCCCCGATAGTTTCGACTGTTGGGGCTTTGTGCGTTATGTCCACAAACAAGAATATGGTCATAACGTACCGATGGTTAACGTTGATCCTGATAATTTCCGTGATGTGCTTAATGCTTTCCAGCACGATGCGGCTTTTCAGGCTCTTGAAGAAGTCGAAAAACCACAAGAAGGCGATATTGTCTTTATGCGGCAAGCTAAAAATCCGGTTCATGCCGGTATTTGGCTTGATATTGACGGCGGTGGCGTTCTCCATTGCGTTAGGGAGAATGGCGTTGTGTTTCAAGATGTGCCGGCACTTAATTTGTGCGGTTGGTTTTTACATAGTTTTTATCGGGTAAAAAATAAATAATGCTATACTTTAACTATTTTACAAACCCTTGTCAGTTAGATAAGGGGCGGATAAGTTGTGTCTTTGAACAACCGAAAACGGTCTGGCAGATTATCAAAGAGCAAAAGGTTGATACAACAATGCCGATAATTTGCTTGATCAACGGTGCGCCGGTGTAACGCAAAGATTGGGGAAATGTTCTGGAGAGTAATGAGTTAATCAGTATCGTTTCTTTGCCTTTAGGTGGTAAAAGTTCAAATCCTCTCAAAACTATTCTGACCATAGCCTTGATAGCGGCAACTGTCTATACCGGAGGAGCTGTCGGTGCGGCTTATGGAGCAATTGCAGGAGCTGCGGCGGCAACAGCTGTTTCTATTGCCGGAGGAATGCTGATTAACACGCTTGTGCCGACACCCAGACCGGCAATGAACGGAATGCCATCAGCTTCCTCATCGTCATACTCGCAAAGCCCGACATATTCCTTGCAGGCACAAGGTAATTCAGCTCGTTTAGGTAATCCGATACCGGTTATCTATGGCCGACACTTGATTTATCCTGATTTTGCCGCTCAGCCTTATTACCGTTACCAAAACAATGAGCAATACGTCTTTCAGCTTCATTGTATCGGGCAAGGTCATTATAATGTGGAGCAAATCCGTATCGAAGACACGCCAATCAGCTCATTTAAGGAAATTACTTATCAAATTATCAATCCTGGCGAAAAAAATATGCTATTTGACGAAGATGTCGTGACATCTGCGGAAGTTGCCGGTCAGGAACTCCTTAAAGGTGAAATGACAGGCGGTTTTGTAATTAATCCGACAGAAACTGTTGTCAATAAAATTGAAATTGATATGGCTTGTCAGCGTGGGCTTTATTATGCTAATAACAGCGGTGGTTTGGACAGCAAATCGCTCGAATGGCGTGTGGATGCGAGACTGATTGATGATGAGGACAATGCTCTTGGCGATTGGTTCACTTTAGGAACGGAAAGTCTGACAGATGCAACCGTTAACGGTATTTACCGGACATATAATTATCCTGTTGCAGAAGGACGATACGAGGTTCGGGCGACACGCTTAGACGATAAAGATAATTCTTCTCGTGTTGGTCATGAATTACGTTGGGTAGCGGCTAAAGGTTATGTGGTATCAGACAAGGACTACGGTAATGTTACGCTGTTGGCCATTATTATGAGAGCCACCAACAACCTTTCGCAACGATCCAGTAACTTGGTCAACTGTATCGTTACTCGGAAGTTAAAGACATGGTCTCCAAACGGCGGATGGAGTGATTTAGTGCCGACACGGTCGATTGCTTGGGCTTTGGCTGACATTATAAAAGCTGACTACGGTGCAAAACTGACTGATAAATCCATCGATTTGAACGCGCTTTATCAA
>JAFUXW010000007.1 GCA_017477035.1 Alphaproteobacteria bacterium
CAGACGGTGCATTTCTTAAAACATCTTCGCGACAATTTCCGGCGGTTACACTATCATCTCTAACTCGCAAATTTACATCATTTACAGAAATCAAAGGTTCAATATCATCAGTATTAACTTCATTTAATTCTTCAATCCACTTCAGAATTTTGTTAAATTCTTCTTTCGTCGACTCAATTTTATCCTTATCAACCTTTAGACGCGAAAGAAAAGCGACTCTCTCTACGGTTTTATTATCTATTGACATTATATACCCTCTTTTCTCTACATATTAATTTTGAATGGTAGCAACACAGTATCATACTGACAGCGTTTGAAAAGTTTTAAATAACGGATATCAACACCACTATAGCTGATTATTTTATTTACTCCCACATTACCATTTAAAATCAAATCACGCAATTTTTCACTAAAACTCTTTTCTCGCGGATAAGTTATGATTTTAAATTTTTGTTTATCACTGATATTTCCTCTTTTTTTAGCCTCAATTAAAGCCTCGTCAGGCCCTCCCAGTGCATCAATCAGACCTAATTTTAAAGCTTGACGTCCTGTCCATACCCTTCCTCTGGCTATTTTATCTATATCTTCGCTAAGCTTGCGATTTTCCATAACTTTTGCGGTAAAATCTTTATACACTTCATCAAGAGAAGTGTTGAAATTTTCTTTTTCTGAAGCCGAAAACGGAGTATTAAGGCTTAAAATACCAGCATTGTTTCCGATTTTTACCCCATCCCAGCTAATATTCAATTTTTCCCATAATTTACGAGCAATAAATTTACCGCCCAAAACTCCTATTGAGCCGGTAATTGTCGTAGGTTCAGCGATAATATAATCTCCGGCTAATGAAATAAAGTATCCTCCGGAAGCTGCATATCCGGATTGAGATATTATAATCGGAATATTTTTATTCTTTTTAAGCTGTTTCAAAGCAAAATATACCTCATCAGCTGCATTATAGCTCCCCCCTGGACTATCTATACGAACTATGATTGCTTTAAGATTATCTATTTCTTCTATTTCTGCTAAGTCGGACAATACACTTTGACTACCTAATACGTATTCGCCATCAATGTCCGATGATGTTTCTCCGGTGTTGATAATTCCATTCAAATTAAGATAAGCAATTGTTGGAATATCTCCGGTATTAGGATAAATTTGTGACGCATAATCTTCAATCGAAATGAAATTTTCAATTCCGTCTGCTTTTAATTTTTCTTCAATTTGCGGCAAATACATTAATTCATCAATCAAGCCGAATTTAAGTCCGTCTTCGGAAGAAATCGGCGCTTTATTGATTAAATCGTCGATGTTATGCTCAAGCTTTCGATTATTTGTTATATCTGCTTTAATCTCGCTTATCAGTTCATTGCTTAAGTTTTGCATTTCTTCACGAAAAGGCGCAGACATTTTGTCATCGGTAAATGAATCCATCGCCGTTTTATATTGATAACGTGTGTAGAATTCGGCGTCAACCCCTATTTTTTCCATTAAATTTTTGAAAAAAGGAACTTCTATATTTATACCTGTAATACCTATGGAAGTATGAGGCTGCATATATATTTTATCAAAGAAAGTTGCCAGATAATACTCCTTATTTCCTTGCCCCAATGGTCCGAAACCTTGTGAAAACACATACGCAGGCTTTCCTGAAGATTTATAATTCATAATAGCTCTGGCCACGTCTTGAATTTGAGCCATTTCTAAATTGCTTATATCAATACGAGCAATCAATCCGTCTATGCGTTCATCAACTGCAGCAAGTTCAATAGCTCTCACTAGTTTGTTGAAACTCATACTCTGACGATCCAAAATTTCATCAAGCAAATTATCCGTCGGAACTTCAGTAAAATTATGACTCATATCAATTGTAACCATGGTATGCGGTAAAATATAAACCCGACGATTATTATACCACCCGATAACCAGTGCACTGATACCGCATATTATAACCATAGCTCCCAATACGGTACACAGTGATTTAATATATTTTCCGAACCTACGCATTGTTATGCTCTTTCCACATCTGGGCCGCATGAGGATATTTTTTTACGGCTTCTTTGTTTAATTCGGCACATTTATTTTCTATGGCATTTTGCAATTCACTCATAAATTCTTCCTTTGTTTTTCCATCAGCACTGATTGCCGGCAAAAATTCGAATACAGCAGTTCCGGAATAGCGCAAAAAAGAATTTTTTGCCCAGAAAAAACCGGTGTTCACAGCTACAGGAACAACCGGAAGATGTAGATTTTCGGCCAAAAACATTATACCCGATTTATATCCTTTGGTTGTTCCGGGAAAACAACGTGTTCCCTCAGGAAAAATAATTACGGGACGGCCGGTATCAGTTCTCTTTTTTACTTCGCTGAGCATATTTTTCATTGCACTAGCTCCACCTTTGCGGTTAACCGGAATCATACCGTAAAAATATTGTGTCCACCCGAAAAACGGCATAAACACCAATTCCTTTTTCAAAATATATGTTGTTGTAGGAACAAATTGAGTAAACGCATAAGTCTCTAATGCAGATTCGTGTTTGCACGCATATAAAACATTTTGATTTAATATATTTTCTTTTCCTCTTATTTCAAACTTTATACCTGCAAACAAATGAACCCAGAAAAGAGCTATCGGCATTATAATTTTATCCCAATAAAAAATTGTTGCTTTTTTTGGTAACAATGCTACTACAAGCTGAAATGTGCAACCTATAAACAAAGTTCCGAAATAGAAAAAGTTTGTTAAAAAAGACCTGATGTACAACATTTTATATTTCCTCTATTTAAATAAATTTCTGAAAACGACCACTAAATATTTGTTATATTCTCCGAATATCAATCTGAAAGTTCCCCAAGATTGCCACCAATAATTTGCAACTTTTTCAGAATAGACGGGGGTTACTTCTATTTTAAGAGGTAACCTATAAGCTTTTAATTCCGCTAAACTTCGAGGAATGTGATAGTTAGAAGTAATCAGACGAACCGATGAAATGTTATTTTTTTCAATCCATTCTTTCACTTCCCGAGCATTTTCTATCGTATTTGTCGCGTTATACCCCAGTTCAACTTTATCCGGATTTTTTATTGAAATATTTAATTTATTTGCAATTGCCGAAAGTGATGTATGTTTTTCAACACCAGATATAAAAAGATGTTCAGCCATATTATCATTTATCAAACTTACGGCTTTGGCAATTCTGTTTCTTCCTCCGGTCAAAACAACAATAGCATCTGTGTATTTTATGTCATAATCATTATATTCATTGATTTTTTGACCAAACCACATAAATCCGCAAAGCCAAGGCACAAAAATACAGTCAAATCCCAATAAGGCAATTAACATATATTTTTTCCATAGTTCAGACATTAACACATTTTCTCCAATGACTTACGCACTGTATAATATGCCGTTCCCATTGCATAAAGCAAAGAAAATAGCGGAGTAATCATCATTAAAAGCCAATGTCCGGTTGACAATCCGGCACTGTTTAACAGACCGCTGCCGGTAGAAATTCCGTATTTACTTACAAGTACAATACTCGGGATAGCAAATATTAAGCCTATGATTCCGGAAAAAAAGCCTATTTTAGCATAACTCTTTGCATATTGTTTTGCAATATAATTATCCTGAGCTCCGATAATATGCAATATTTCTATTGAATTCATATTTATCCCTAAACTGGTGCGGGTGGAATAATAAATTGAAAAAGCGCAAATACCTATAACCATACACAAAACAGATAATGCCAATGTTTTCAGTGAACCAGCAAACTTAAGCAATCTATTAAGCCACAAACGATGATTGTCAATTGATGCATTGGAGGTAACTTTATGAAGCCCTCTGGTCATTTCGTCATAATTTATTTCTGCATTTTCTTTAAGTTGAACATCTAATAATTGCGGTATCGGCAAAGTATTTATATCTACCTTATTACCAAGCCAAGGAGTCATTAGTCTTTCAACAGTTTTTTCGTCAATTACGTGAACACTTTTAACTCCTTTTGCGTTTTCCATAAACTGCAATACTTTATTTAGTTGTTCTTGAGTTTTATCAACATCTATTTTTTTATTTTCATCTTCAATCGGGCTTACTTGAATGGTTATGGCGCCCAAAATATCCTTTTCCCAGCTCTTAACCATAGTATTTATTGCCATAACTATCGCCAACACTATAATAAATAAATACATATATATTGATGACAAAACACACACAAACACCGAGGTTTCTTCATCATCTGTCGGAATTTCGTTTTTACGCATTAATTCTCTGTGCATTATCATTCTCCGTTAAATTTTTTGCAAAGCCGGATACAATTTAGCTGTCCCGCCGGACAGATCAATTCTTTGGTAATTATAGGTAGATGTGAGGAGTTCATTATGGGTTGCTATAACAATTGTGGTCCCTACTTTATTAAGTTCAACAAACAATCGCATCAACTTATCTGCTATTTCAGCATCAACACTTCCGGTAGGCTCATCGGCAAATAAAATATCCGGACGATTAATAACTGCTCTGGCAATTGCCACACGTTGCTTTTCTCCTCCGGAAAGAGTGCTACAGGTTTTGTAAATGCTCTTGTGCATTTCTATCCAACGCAGAAGTTCAACAACCCTCTTATATATTTCCTTTTCATTCATTCCGCGGACTCTCAACGGCAAAGCAATATTATCATAAACGCTTAAATGCTCAAGTAATCTGAAATCTTGGAAAACCACACCAATTCTTTGGCGCATTAAAGCCAAGGAATCACGATTGGAGAAATTAATATTATTTCCGAACACATTCAAAATCCCCTTATAAGGTTTTTTTATCAAATATAGCATACTTAATAACGTGGTTTTACCGGCGCCTGACTTTCCGGTAACAAAAGTAAAGTCTCCGGCTTGTAGGCTCAAAGAAACATTTTTCAATACTTCATCTCCATCGTATCCGACCGAAACATTTTGCAACTCTATAATAGGTCGAGTATCGGTAACAATATCAGACATTTTCCCTCCTTAAACAACTACTTTGGTCATAGTATATCAATATTGCGTTTAATAAAATATTTTTTTTAATTGCTTATCAATATTTTTGGAATATAGTGTAAAAAAAAGAGGTTAATATGTTAATAAGTTGTCCAAAATGTAATTCCGTATACAATATTTCCGAAACTAGAGTACCGGTCGGAGGAAAAAAGTTTAAATGTGCTGAATGTGGTAATATATGGATTGTTTTTCCTGAAGATGTTAAAAAAATTGAGCCGGAAGAAAAGAATATAAACATTGTTGATAGAGGAGATATAAGAAGAGAAAATGAAGATATCAATGCAATGTTCAGCCGATTGTCACACAATACAAAAAATCTGTTTACCGGAGAAAGTTCTGTTGATAAAATGTCAAAAATTGAGAAATTTAAACATTTCTGTTTAAACTTTTTTTCGGCATACACAATTATTGCATTTTTATTGGTTTTTAGTATAATTATGGGGCTTTATTTGGCTTACCAAAATCGATACAGTATTGTTGCCAATATTCCTGAAATGGAAAAAATTTATGCTAAATTCGGTGTTGAAAGTGTATACAATGGGGAAAATATAATATTCCGCGATGTTCGCGTAAAGGAATTGGATTATAGCGATAGATTTACTGTTGAGATCAGCGGAAGATTGTTTAATAGCGGTAAAAATTCCACGAAAGTATTACCGGTAAAAGCTTCATTTATTAACGATAAAGATGAAGTTGTAGATGAAATTACCGAACTTTTGCCTATGCAACCGCTAAGTCCGAATGCAAGTGTTTTATTCCGTATTGTTACGGATAGTCCGGACAGTTCGATTCGTAAGGTTAAATTAAGTTTAGAAGATATAACTGAAAAATAAAGGAGTATAACAGATGTTAAGAGATGATTTGCAAAACAGCTTAAAAGAAGCTATGAAAAATAAGGATATGAAAACAGTAAGTGCTGTGCGTTTGATTATTGCCGGTCAGAAAGAAAAAGATGTTGAAGCACGCGGTAAAGGTCTTGAAAAAGCCTCAGATACAGATTTATTAGCAATGATGCAAACGATGGTTAAACAGCGTAATGAATCAATTCGCATATACAAAGAAGGTAACCGTCAGGATTTAGCAGACAAAGAACAAGATGAAATTGATGTTATAAGTCGTTTTCTGCCTAAACAGTTAAGTTCGGAAGAAATCGAAAATATTGTCAAGTCTTTAATAAATGAAACAGGAGCTTCCGATATCAAAGATATGGGTAAAATTATGGGGGCATTGAAAGGCAAATATGCCGGACAAATGGATTTCGGTAGCGCATCTGCCATTATAAAGAAACTTTTAGCTTAAAAGAGATGGCTGCGGATTTACAAAAATTTTTAGATGAATTACGAGCACGTCTTTCCCTTACTGATATAATCGGAGAAAAGGTCAAGTTACAGAGACGTGGGCAAAATGCTGTCGGGTTGTGTCCGTTCCATAAAGAAAAGACACCATCGTTCAGTGTAAATGAAGCTAAAGGTTTTTATCATTGTTTCGGTTGTGGCGCACACGGCGATATAATACGTTTTGTTATGAATACCGAAAATTTACCTTTTATTGAAACAATTAAGAAATTGGCAATAAAAGCAAATATGCAACTTCCAACATTTAGTAAGGAAAGTCAGGAAGCTGTTATAAAACGAAAATCATTATATGAAATAATAGATATTGCTGCAGAATATTTTCAAAAAAATCTTTATATGCCATCAGGGGCATATGCCTTAAAATATTTACATGAAAAGAGAAAGTTCACAGATGATACGATAAAAAAATTCGGCCTCGGATATGCACCTTCAGGCGATGGTCTTAAGGCCTTATTGCAATCACGAGGAATATCAGAAAGAGATATGATTGATTTGGGACTGGTGAATATTAATGAGAATCGCAAAAATAAAATTCGAGATTTCTTTTTTGATAGATTAATGATACCAATTACCGATAAGAATGGTAACACTATTGCTTTCGGAGGGAGAATACTGAAAGACGGAGAGCCTAAGTATCTTAATTCTCCTGAAACACCTATTTTTAATAAAAGACGCATTCTTTATAATATGAATTTCGCCAAAGATGCTTCTTATGCACAAAAACGCCTCATAATATGTGAGGGTTATATGGACGTTATGGCATTGGATAGTTTTGGTTTTAGTTATGCCGTAGCACCTCTTGGTACCGCACTTACCGAAGAACAAGTTATGGAAGCTTGGAAAGTTTGCGCAACCCCTACTCTTTGCTTTGATGGAGATAGTGCCGGTATCAAAGCAGCCATTCGTTCTGTAGATCGAATATTACCTATTTTAAGAGCCGGTTATTCGGTAAATTATATATTCTTAAAAGAAAAAAAAGATCCTGATGAGCTTTTACATTCTTTGGGACCTGATGTTTTTGAACAATATCTGAACAAAGCAAAACCTTTGGTTGATATCTTGTGGCACAAATGCAAAATGAACAGAAGTTTTGACACACCTGAACAAAAAGCATTGTTTGAGAAAGATGTCTATGCAGAAGTCAATAAAATTAAAGATAATCAAATTCGTGTATACTACGGGCAAG
>JAFUXW010000060.1 GCA_017477035.1 Alphaproteobacteria bacterium
AATACCTATATCACAGAATGTGCTGATAAGGCTTTAAAACAAGCAGAAGTTGCCGATAAAAATTATCAAAACGGTAACAATCGGCTCTTAGAGGGCATCCCTTTGGGTATTAAAGATTTGTTCTGCACTAAAGACATAAGAACGACAGCCGCTTCTCATATTTTAGATAATTTTATTCCGCCGTATGAATCGACGGTAACACAGAACTTATTAAATGATGGTGCGGTGTTTTTGGGTAAGTTGAATCTTGATGAATTTGCAATGGGGGGAAGTAATGAAACCAGCTATTTCGGACCGGTTGTAAATCCTTGGAGCAGAGATGTTGATTTGGTTCCTGGGGGGTCTTCCGGAGGTTCTGCCGCGGCAGTTTCTGCAAATTTATGCGCAGCGGCAACCGGAACTGATACCGGAGGTTCTATTCGTGAGCCGGCAGCATTTGCGGCTGCACAGGTATAAAACCCACATACGGACGTTGCTCGCGTTATGGAATAGTGGCATTTGCTTCTTCACTAGATCAGGCCGGACCAATTGCTAAAGATGTTAAAGACTGTACTTTACTGTTGCAAAGCATGGCCGGATTTGATGAAAAAGATTCTACATCTTGTGATATAGAGGTTCCTAATTATATTGAAGCGCTAAACAATGATATTAAAGGATTAACGGTTTGCTTGCCGAAAGAATATCGTCCGAAAGGGTTAAATAAAGAAGTTGAATATTATTGGGATAAAGCAGCTGAATATTTGAAAGCTCGCGGAGCAATTGTGAAGGAAATATCCTTACCGCATACTAAATATGCCTTGGCAACATACTATGTTCTGGCTCCGGCAGAAGCTTCTTCCAACCTTGCTCGCTATGATGGTATTCGTTATGGTTTTCGTGCAGACGGAAAAAATCTAGATGAATTATATATCAATACCAGAACTTCTGGGTTTGGAACAGAAGTTAAGCGCCGTATCATGATAGGGACGTATGTTTTGTCTGCCGGATATTATGACGCATATTATCTTAAAGCGCAAAAGATGAGACGTCTTATTCACAATGATTTTATGGAAGCATTTAAACAATGTGATTTGATTTTAACTCCTACCTCACCGATTACAGCTTTTCCGATTGGTGACGAGAGTATGCTTGAAAATCCGATTAATATGTATTTAAACGATGTGTTTACTGTTTCAGTAAATCTAGCAGGACTTCCGGCACTCAGTTTACCGATTGGTTTATCTGAAAACGGGTTGCCTCTTGGTATGCAACTCATAGGTAAACCATTCGATGAAAAGACAGTCTTCAATGTTGCCGCCAAAATTGAAGAAGATGCAAAGTTTGAAAGGAAATAAAATGGCAGATTATATTATTGAGACAGCAAATGGAAAATGGGAAATTGTTGTGGGCTTGGAAATCCATTGCCAAATTATTTCAAAATCGAAAATATTCAGTGGAGCTTCAACCGAATTCGGTGATGAACCGAATACAAATGTATCTTTTGTTGATGCAGGAATGCCGGGGATGTTGCCGAATTTAAATAAAGAATGTGTGCATCAAGCAGTTAAAACCGGTCTGGGATTGAATGCTAAAATCAATAAATATTCGGAATTTTCCCGTAAAAATTATTTTTATGCCGATATGCCTACCGATTACCAGATTACGCAATTTCGTTATCCTATAGTCGGAGAAGGAAGTATCTGTGTTGACTTAAGTGATGGACGTACCAAAAATATCGGGATTGAGCGTATGCATATAGAACAAGATGCAGGAAAATCAATCCACGATTTAAGTCCGAATAAAAGCTTTATAGATTTGAATAGAGCAGGGGTTGGATTAATGGAAATTGTTACCAAACCTGATTTTCGTTCACCGGAAGAAGCCGGAGCTTTTTTACGTAAATTACGCTCTATTTTGCGTTATTTAGGAACTTGCGATGGTAATATGGATGAAGGGTCTATGCGATGTGATGTTAATGTTTCTGTCCGCCCGTATGGTTCGAAAGAATTTCGCACGCGTTGTGAAATGAAAAATGTTAATAGCGTAAAATTTGTTATGCAAGCAATTGAAAATGAGGCTAAAAGACATATTGAAGTATATGAAAATGGTGGAAATATTGAACAGGAAACCCGACAGTTTGATCCTAATACCGGACTTACAAAAGTTATGCGTAAAAAAGAGTTTGCACATGATTATCGCTATTTTCCGGAGCCGGATTTACCTCCGCTTATTTTGACGGATGAATATATAAATTCAGTAAAAAAAGAAATGGTAGAGTTACCGGATGCTAAAAAACAGAGATTTATGGAACAGTTGGGACTGACTGCTTATGATGCAATGGTGCTTTGTGAAAATAAAGACACAGCTGATTTCTTTGAACAAGCAGCGAAAGGTCATGATGCTAAAAAAGTCGCAAATTGGATGATGAGTGATTTTTTTGCAATGCTTAACAAAAAACATTTAGATATTTCTCAAAGTCCTGTATCTGCCAAAAATTTGGGAGCTCTGGTGGAACTTATTACTAAAGAAGTTATATCCGGAAAAATTGCTAAAGATGTGTTTGAAATTATGAGCGAAACAGGTGAAAATCCGGAAAAAATAGTAGAAGCTAAAGGACTGAAACAAGTTACTGATACGGCGGCTATTGAGACAATAATCGACAAAGTTATTGCAGAAAATCCGGATAATGTTGCTGCTTATAAAAATGGAAAGACAAATCTTGCCGGTTGGTTTGTAGGGCAAACATTGAAATTATCACAAGGCAAAGCAAATCCGCAAATTGTCAATAAAATGGTAAAGGAAAAACTGGACAATTGATATGTTTATGAACGAGCTGAATTCGACTAAAGATAACAAGGT
>JAFUXW010000061.1 GCA_017477035.1 Alphaproteobacteria bacterium
GTTAAATTGAACTTGCATCCGGAAGTTTCGCAAACTATTTTGGTAAACGTTGCCAGAAGTTCTGACGAGGCTAAAAAGCAAGCTAAAGCTTATTCTCAGGAATAATTTTTTGAAAAAAGCACTAACGCTCGCAAAAAGTTGCGAGCGTTTTTTGTTTATAGCACTAATCATCTATTCTTTGCCAAATACCGGACATTGGCGATATTTCGCGATATTTACCTGTTAGTATTTTTTCATCAATCTTCCAAAAATTAAATTCCGGCCATACAACGTTTTCCATAATTGGTGCATTTACATTTCCCTTAGCACGCTTAAATATAAGCTGATTTCGTTCAATAAACCATTTAAGGTGACATTTAGAAATATTATCATAATAACTTACCAAAACTAAAAACTTTGGTCTTTTTCGCATTACGATTTCTTCAAAATCAAAATTTCTTTTATCATTGTGCAGAATATCCAAAATCACCACATTAGCAAATCCGAACCAATAGTAATCCGTATTTTTGTTATATAAAGTATATGGATACGT
Organism: Alphaproteobacteria bacterium; assembly: GCA_017477035.1. Classification (GTDB taxonomy): domain Bacteria; phylum Pseudomonadota; class Alphaproteobacteria; order RF32; family CAG-239; genus RUG410. Next base: position 533 of record JAFUXW010000061.1, read on the forward strand.
CGAAAACACATCATCTTCACTCGTAGTGTTATCAATTATGTACTGAATTTTTGCAAAATAATCATCTAACAGTTCTCTATCCTTAGGAATAAATAAATATATATTGCAAAGCAAACCGGCAAAAATAACGTAATATACAAATGTATAATTTCTGAGATATTTTAAGAAAAAGTTCGCACTACTTGCCGTTGTGATTAGAATAAACGGAAATACATATTGAATATGAGGGGCAAAAAGCAACAATGCCCCGAACATTGACATTACACTCATTAAAAGGATTAAATAACAATCTTCTTTTCTATATTCATTCAGCATGCAAAACATATTGAAATACATAATACCATAAAAAAGCCCCCCTAAATTACTGCAATTGTCATAATATTGGCGCAAATAATTCATAAAAATCCAATTATAATAGAAATATTCTTTCCACGAATCTGTTTCCCACAGATATATTCCGTATAAGATCAGAGGAAGCAAGGCTACTGCTACCGATATTGCGAAATCTTTTACTTTTATTCGTTTCTGATAAATTAACCACAAATTTGCCAGCGCAAACCCAAACAATAGCGAAACTATTTTTTGCAGAAATAAAAAAGAAAATGACATGCAAAGATATGATATTACTAAATTCTTCAATTTATGATTTTTTAAATATAGAAATATGTTGTATATTCCCAATAACGCCGTTGCTATCATAAATATATCAGGTCTTAAAGTTGCGACATCCTCCCACAATAGAGGAATTGCAAACCCAAATACGCACCCCAAAACAGCTGTCTTTTTATCATATAAAAAATCGGCATTTATTCTATACATTATGTATAAACTCAGAATGTTAGTCATCAAGGCAAGTAACGACGAAAATTCAAAAATGATTATGGAGCGATTAAACATAGATATAAATGGCGATAAAATATACCACATCAGCGGATTATGATGCTCAAAAAAATCTTTATACGGAACTTCTCCGATGCTTACCAGATAAGTAGCATTTAAATGTTCCGTTATATCCAAATTAAATGAATTTAAGGCATAGAAACCGGATAATATTATCATAATACCGATTATAAAAGAAGAGGTTTGCCTAAAATATCTGTCAAACAATGTTTTCGGGAAATTAAATATACATTTGAATATATCAAGCATTTATTTCTCCTTAACAATCATTTGATGGTTATTTCTTTTACAAATTGTTCTTTATTTTTACCATTTATTGTTATTATATTTTTGTTTTGCAAAATCAGCGGTAATTCCACCGTTACAAAAGTACTGCGTTTATCGGCATTATCAACAAATGCAACTACATTTCCTTTAGCTGCTTTGATAAATCTTTCGGAAGCAATTGCCCATATTTTCAGCAGTTCCGCATCAGGATTCTCGTTGCCCGTCTCCAACCCCAATGCCATCAGTTTTTTGCCGCATTCGGTATCATCTAAAGTCATTTTATCCGAATTTTTTTGCAAAAATTCCATAGCTTTACGTTTATTAATATCACTGGACTGATAGCTTATACTATAAAGCACTACACTGCTTTCCGGCGTATACACATCGGCTGTTTTCGCAATTAACAATGCCTGCTGCAATTGTTCATTCATTACAATTAAGCCTCAGTTTCGTTCGTTTGTATAACTTTCTTCAAGCGTACCGGAGAACGGCGTTTGCGCGTTTCTTTCGGTGTTTCGACAACAGTATCATCACTAACCTCAACAACCTTCAAGCTACGGCGGCCTCTGCGAGGTTTATTTTCAGATTCAACAGGCGTTTCAGGTACAGAACTTTCTTGAGCAACCTCTGGTTCTGCAGCTTGCGTTTCTACCAGATTATTATTGCCTGTTTCCGGAATGTTCACTTCTGTGTTTTCTTCCGCATTTTGCTGATTTTCATTTTGATATTCACGATGCTGATTTTTGCGTTCATTAATTTCAGTTACAATTTTACGATAGTGTTCGGCATACTGACGAAAAACTTCCATTTCCACATAGTTGCCGTTACTTTGAGCTTCTTTTGCAAGTTCATTATAACGCTTAATCAAATCAAGTGCCGTGCCGCTGAATTTTCCGGCTACACTAACACTGTCAAATTTGTAATTAAGAGAATATACGGTACTCCCGCGAAATTTATTGTTATTGATTTTTTTCATATAATAACCATTCAAATAAAATTTATAAAACTAATCGGACGACGAAAACTGTCCTACGCCATCGTTATACTAATTTTTTTTATTTTCTGCAACTTAATTTTATATTTATCATCATAATAACCCTATTTTTTTTTGTTTTTTAATTTGGGAAAGCTATTGCCAAATAAAATAAGTTTTGTTACTATAGCGTCGTTATATTTTAATTAAGGCATCAATTTATGGAAGAAGATAAGGAAGAATCGATAGACGATATTATAAAATCAATTCGTTCCGCTGTTGCGGAAAAGGATATCAATCCTTACGCCCGCCTTTCATCTGCTGCTTACGGCAAAAAAGATGAAGTTTTTTTACTTTCTAAAAATATGCTGGTCAAACGTGAAGATATTCCTTATCAATTAGGAGTATGGAATTTTGATGATGTTGCAAAAAAAATGATGAAAAAATATAGAAATTATTTCAATCGCCGCTTTTTAGATGTCGTCCGAGTGCGGGTAAAGGAAGAAAACAAAGCCTGAAAAGGTTTCTTCCTCAATTTTAAATATCGTTTTTTGTGCGCAACAATTTTAAAAAATGGAAAAATAAAAATGTTAGAGAAAAATTATAATCCAAAAGATATGGAAGAAAAAATCTATAAAAACTGGGAGAATGACGGCGACTTCATACCGGATATGCGTTCGGATAAAGAAGCATTTTCTATAGTTATCCCTCCTCCTAACGTTACCGGAGTTCTGCATATGGGTCATGCTCTTGACAACACTTTGCAAGACATTCTTGTTCGTTATAACCGTATGCTCGGAAAGAAAGTTTTATGGCAACCGGGAACCGATCACGCCGGTATAGCCACTCAAATGGTGGTTGAACGTAATTTGGCCAAAGAAGGACTGACACGTCACGACTTAGGACGTGAAAAATTCATTGAACGTGTTTGGGAATGGAAACAAAAATCCGGCGGCACGATTTGTCGTCAGCTTCGCCGTTTAGGAGCTTCTTGCGACTGGTCTCGTGAACGTTTCACTATGGATGAAGGTTTATCAAAAGCAGTTCGCAAAATTTTTGTTTCTATGTATAAAGATGGTTTAATTTACAAAGCAAAAAAGCTGGTTAACTGGGATCCGGCATTGGAAACGGCCGTTTCTGATTTGGAAGTGGTGCAAAAAGAAACTGTTGGAAAAATGTATTACTACAAATATCCTTTAGAAAATAATCCGAATGAATTTATTCATATCGCCACCACCAGACCGGAAACAATGTTTGGAGATACTGCGGTTGCCGTATCTAAAGATAACCCGAAACTTAAACATTTAATCGGTAAAAATTGCATTTTACCGATTGTCAACAGAGTAATTCCGATTATTGATGACATTCACGCAGATCCTGAAAAAGGAACCGGTGCGGTTAAAATTACTCCGGCACACGATTTCAACGACTTTGAAGTAGGTAAGCGTCATAATTTGCCGATGATTAATATTCTTAATCCGAATGCCACGCTTAACGAAAACACACCATTTGAAGGTATGTCAACTCAAGAAGCTCGCACAAAAACAATTGAAAAATTAACCGAACTCGGTCTGATGGAAAAAATCGAAGAACATCCGATGGTAATTCCTTATGGTGATAGAAGCGGTGTAGTTATTGAACCATATATGACAGACCAGTGGTTTGTTGATGCGCCTAAGTTGGCAGTTGAAGCCAGACGTGCTGTTCACGAAAAGGAAATGGAATTCGTTCCGGCTACCTATGAAAAAACATATTTTGAATGGATGAACAATATTCAGCCGTGGTGTATCTCTCGCCAATTATGGTGGGGACATCAGATGCCGATTTGGTATGGTCCGGATGAAACAATTTTCTGCGAAGAAACTGTTGAACAGGCCCAAGCCGCTGCCGATAAACATTATGGCAAACACGTTGAATTACGCCGTGAAACTGATGTATTAGATACTTGGTTTTCCTCCGGTTTATGGGCTTTTTCTACATTAGGCTGGCCTGAAAACACTGAACATTTGCAAACATTTTATCCAACCAGTGTATTGGTAACCGGATTTGATATTATTTTCTTCTGGGTAGCCAGAATGATGATGATGAGTATGTATGCAATGAAACGCGTTCCGTTTAAAAAATGTTACATTCATGGTTTGGTTCGTGACGAACAAGGGCGCAAAATGAGCAAATCAAAAGGCAACACGGTTGACCCGATGGAAACTATTGAAAAATATGGTGCTGATGCCCTACGCTTTTTCATGGCTTCATCCGAAACACAAGGACGCGATATAAACCTTTCAGACTCGCGTATTCAAGGATATCGCAATTTCGCTACAAAATTGTGGAATGCGGCTCGTTTTTGCGAAATGAATGAATGCTACTTAGTTAAAGATTTTGATATCACTTCTGCCAAATTGGATATCAATAAGTGGATTATAGCCAAGGCTAAAGAAGCGACTAAAGACGTTACCGAAAGCCTTAACAGTTATCGTTTTGCCGAAGCAGCAAATGCGGTATATCAATTTGTTTGGGGAACTTTCTGCGATTGGTATATTGAACTTTCCAAACCGGTCTTTTACGGAGAAAGTACCGAAGATATCAAAGAAAACCGTGCAGTTGCATCGTGGGTTTTAGATAGAATTTTAACTATTCTGCATCCGTTTATGCCGTTCGTAACAACCGAATTATGGAACAATTTAACCTCACGTTCGCAGAAATTAATTAAGGCACCATGGCCTCTTAATGAGCAAATTTCCGAAAACGATAAATACGCCATTGATTGGTCTATAGATTTGATTACGGCGATTCGCTCCTTACGTTCTTCTATGAATCTTCCTGCAGGAGCAAAATTGACGGCATATGTTAAGACTAACGATACCGATTTGCAAATTATGAAAAAGCAAAACAAGTTGATTTGCACTTTGGCTCGTCTGGAAAGCATTAATGCATTGGAAAATACGGAAATTACCAAAGATATGGTTCAAACCGTAAGCCGTGACGCCACGATATTGATTCCGCTTAAAGGAGTGGTTGATTTTGCCGCTGAACGCGAACGTTTGAATAAAGAGCTTGATGTTTTAAATAAGAATCTTGACGGTTATGCCCGCAAGTTAGGTAACGAAAGTTTTGTAGCAAAAGCTCCAGCCAAGGTTGTGGAAGAAGAAAAACGCCGTCAGGCAGAAGCCTTGGAAAACAAAGCAAAAGTTGAAGAAGCTTTAGCACGCATTGCCAATTTTTAAGGAGATATATGTATGAAAAAAGTAATTTTAAGCTTGATTGCAGTTTGTTTCTTTAGTGCCTGTGCCACCGATCCATATACAGGTGAAAGCAAAGTTGCTAAAACAGCATGGGGAACCGGTATCGGAGCAGCTGTCGGAGCTGGCGTCGGTGCCTTAATCGGCGGTGAAAAAGGTGCGCTGATAGGCGCCGGTATTGGTGGAGCAGCAGGCGCTGCAACCGGAGGTTATATGGATATTCAAGCTTCCAAGTTAGGCGAGAAACTGCGAGGAACCGGAGTTCAAGTTTTGCGCGACGGAGATAATATCCGCTTGATTATGCCAAATCGCATAACATTTAATACCAATGATGACACAATGAAAACCACCGCCAATCAGGTATTAGATTCGGTTGCGGTTGTTGCCAATGAATATGATAAAACAAGATTGCAAATTATTGGACATACAGATAGTAGCGGTAACGATAAAATTAATATTCCGCTCTCACAGCGTCGTGCAACTTCTGTTGCTCAATATTTAGCCTTACGTGGTGTAAATCCTGCACGTATGCAGGCTTTGGGAGCTGGGGCTACGCAGCCTATTGCCTCTAATGCAACCGAGGAAGGAAAAGCTCAAAACAGAAGAGTTGAAATATTCCTTATCAATCAAAACTAACATCTGTTTTATAGTATTATTTAA
>JAFUXW010000062.1 GCA_017477035.1 Alphaproteobacteria bacterium
ATGTTGTTTTTCTGCTTTATCCCTAAAAGTATTTATCATCGGTACTTTTTGTACTTGATATATTGATGTAAGTCCTAATGTTACTCTATCAGTAAAAAATTCTGATTGGCTAAACTCATAAGGTTTTAGAATCTCAAATTTTTCCGATATGATTTCTTTTTGTCGAAGTTTTTTTAGCTCCTTGCGCTGAAAATCATTTGTTAAAACGTTCTCCATAGAATCCACCTGACTATGGTCATTCATTATTCCGGCTTTAATTAACGCGGCAGCCAACAATTTTTGCCCTAAAGGACAATCACCTATTTTTTCTATTTCGGAGTCTCTTCGTTTTTGCTCTGCTTCATATTTAGCATTTTCTTCTGCAATTCTTTTTTTCTCGGCTATAATTTTATTTAGTTTTTCCGCCATATATGTAAATGCTTTTGCATCTACCGGTGTTTCCGGTTTATAACCGAGTTTTACCAATTTTTTAAAAGCCGGCATAGCTCCTTCATTATTTTTTATAACATGCTTTTTGCCTTCATGGCGCACATCTTCATATACTGTTTCGTAATCAAAATAAGATTCATAACCTACAACCGTCTTTATATAATGAGGTTCCCAACCACGATCGCCATCGTATACCTCATTTAGACCATTTCCGCCTTTGTTCCAATAATCAGGATTACGCTCTTCCCTGTAAACAGGTCTTTCTTTTTCTACTCGCTTTTGAATAGGTCTTTTCTCTATTGTATCAGGATCCTTTCTTATCGTATCCGGTGTATCATACCATTCCTGTATTTTTTTTATCGGATATTTACAAACATCAGCTTTACCTTCTTTTACCAAAATTTCCATTATTTCAGGATCTTTTGATTGGACGAAGAGTTTGGTAGCTTCTTCAGATTCTAATCCATACTGACAAGCTAATTTTAAAATATTTACACCATTTTTAGACGATAATTTAGCTCCGCCACAAGATTCGTAGGTTGGCTTATATCCTTTTTTCAAGAATTCCTCAAATTGTTCGACAGATTCTGCAACAACTCCGCTTTCCCATTTGGCTTGTTCTTTTTTCAGCCGTTCCTCTTCTTGCCTTTTTTGCTCGGCTACATTATGCTCATCTATAATTCGTTTAGATGTTTACATAGCGGCATTCAAATTATCTTCAAACTTATCAGTCATCGGCTTTCTCCTTTATTTATCGGCCTTGCTTTTGGCTGTTTTTTACAACAATGTAATAGGTTTGACCTTTATTATTATCTTTTCCGACTTCGGCGGAATGTTGTTTCTTATATTCTTTAACAAGCTCTGCCGCTTTTGCATCATCTATATCACCTTCAACTTCTATAACATTTTTATTATCAGGAGGTAACACAACTTCTTTTTTATTCTTACCATCTTCCGGATCTTTATTATCTTTTTTAGAGTTTGATGATGTAATGGCCGCGGCACCAACTACTGCAGCCGCCGTACCTAAAAGAAGAGCCTTAGTTTTTTTGTTGACAATACGGGTAAGAGCAGTTTGAATTTTGCTGTCGATTTCAATACCGACCTTGCCAATATCTTTAATAACTTTCGGCAACTTTTTGCCTTCAAGTTTCTCTTCTCTGGCTCGGCGTCGGTCTTCAATATGATTTAAGGCATATAATGTTTTTTGCTTTTTACGCCATGTCTCAATTTCTTTAAAACCCTTTAATAGTTTTTCAACTTTTTTGATATCAAACAAATCAGTAGAATACTTGCCAATACTGTAACTGTTTTTGTGCTTTGAATTTATATAAATGGAAATATTTGTACTTCCATTTTTAATAAAATATATGTCATCTCTACTTTCTACAAACTCGCCTTCACAGGAGCTTAATGATACATGACAATTATCTTCCGTTAATTTTCCGTTAGAGATAGGAACAATATAATAGTCTGCATAATTAGTCTGACATGTTTCCTTACGACCATTGAATTTCCACGCTCGCTCATGATTATTAATATTTTCTATATAACAAGAAGAGCTAAATGCTAGCAGAAAATCGCCTTGCTGTTCAATATTGTCAAACTTAGAATGAAATCTTTTTTCTAAAATTTGTTTGTAAGCTTCCAAATTATCACTCATTTTCGTTCTCCCGAATTTTTAAGGTTATCTACCTTCTATCTCCTTACCATGTTTCATCAGTTGACGATTTAAAGAAGATAGCGGTGTATAAGATACCGAAGAAACCGCCTTGACAGTTTCATCTTTTTTGATATCTGTGACATTTTGAAAACTCAGTGCTTTCTTATACAACTCCGCTTTTTGACGTCTATCTTCATTACTACCGGTAGTGCGGAATTTAAGCATCGTTGAACGCAGAGCATTTTTACCGCTTTCTTCTGCAGAATCGTACATTTTTAAGGTAAATGCCAACAAGCTTGTGGCATATCCTCGATCTTCACTAAAGGTAATTTTGGTATTACTGAGTTTTTCATCTAGTATAGGTACTAACTTTTCGGCAACGGCCTTTTTACACTCCGGATTCATTTTACTGAAATGATTAGCTAAATGCATACTGTCATAATGATATCCGCTTCTGCGTTTGAATTCATCACAAAACCTGTTGGCAATGATATCTTCACACCCTTTAGGATTAAATTTCATCGCTTCAATTGCTTTATCAATATTCTCTTTCTGAATATACGAGCGCTCGGCATTTTCAAGAGTGTATGGTTTTACATCCCTTTCATTACCATATTCATCATACATCATTTCTTTGTAATGACTAAAGAATGTACCTCGTTCTTCTTCATACGGAACATATTTCATATACTGTTCAACGTTGTCCGGTAATCTGCCATCAACTAAAGATTTACGTATTTCATCGATATTATCATTTTTCAAATCTGCAATCAGTTTTTTATCTTGTGCAGAGAATTTTTCGTAAGCATATTCATAAGCGAGTTCTTTAGCAATCGTAGATGTTTCTAAATCATGTCTATAGCCTGATTTAATAATACTCATCAAAATCTTTCTAGTTTCGGCGGCTTTATCTGATTGTGGTTCAACCCAATGATCTCCATCGCGTCCCCCCCAATATCCAAATTTTTGATAATGATATTTATCATCTAAGGAACTAAAGGCAAATGCTTCTTGACTAGCTCCGGCTTTAGTTAATTTATTATACATGCCTAAGATATCTTGAGACCTGCTAACAATGTTCTTCATTACCCCATCTAACGAAAGACCGTTATCTTTGGCCATTTGTATAAACTTATCAGCAGATTTTTCATCCCTGAAAAACGCTTCGTCCAACATTGTTTGAGCAACCTCACGGTGTTTAGGATTTTTCATATCCATAACATCAGATAACAGAAAATCGACCATTTCAGCCGAGTTTGCCATAGCAAATGAAGAATTATTTTTTGCATATGCCTTATACTCAACAGAACCGTACCCTTTATTTTTGCCATCAAAACCCATATCAAGATAACTGACATCTGCACCTTTTTGAAACGCTTCTTTGGCTTTATCAATATTATTATAACGAATGGCATTGATAAAACTTTTATCCAATTCTTCTTTTTCCTGTTTTTGCATCTCAACTTTATGTTGTGCTTCATACTTCTTCTGCTCTTCTGCAATTTTAGCTTCTTTTTCCTGCGCTTTTTTTGCATCATTAGCAAGGAAAGTTTCAAAAAATTCATCTAAATTATCGTTCATGGCTGTTCTCCTTAATTATGACACATCTTATGTATCCTTATTCCATTTCTTTTCTATGCTTCATCAGTTGACGATTTAAAGAAGATAGCGGCGTATAAGATACCGAAGAAACCGCCTTAATGGTTTCATCTTTCTTTACTTCATTTAAAACCCAAAGATGATTTAATGCATCTTTGTATAAATCGGCTTTCTGACGTCTTTCTTCATTGCTACCGGTAGTCCGGAATTTAAGCATTGCTGTGCGAAGAATATTTTTTCCGGTATCTTCTTTTGTAACATCATACAATTTTACCGAAAAAGCCAACAATTCCGCAACTTTGCTTTGACTCTCCTCGCGTTTACCGGCGATATTGCATTTTTTGAAATTTTCATCTATTTGAGAAGCAATTTCAGGGACTATCTTTTCAACAACAGCTTTTTGACATTCTGGATTCATACCTTTAACCATATCTGCTAATTCCATATTAAAAGAATGTCTATCATTTGCTCGCGTTTTAATGAATTTTTCACGGAACTTGTCAGCAACAGCATCTGCAATCCCTGCCGGTTTAAATCTTGCTACTTTTATTGCATCTCTGAGAGAAGCAGTTTCCAAATATTGCTGTTCAAAATCAGCAAGAGTGCTTCTCGGAGCATCAAGTTTGCGAATATGCATGACTTCCTTATAATATCTGAAAAAAGCCCCTTTGATATTCGATACATGCTCCATATATTGTTCAACTCCATTCGGAATTTTGCCACCGTTCAGAGCTTTGCGAATCTCATCAATGTTGTCATTTTGCAAATCAGTTACTAACTTTTTATCTTGCGCAGAGAATTTTTCGTAGGCGTGTTCATAAGCGAGCTCCCGTATAAAATCAGATTGCTTAGAATCTTCCGGATTCAACGGATAACCTGCCTTAACAAATTCTACCAACATTTTTTTTGTTTTGGCAGCCCTTTCTGGTTGCGGTTCATACCATACATCTCCGTCTCTACCACCATAGAATCCGTTTTTTTGATTGTAATAATCGGAAAGCATATTATCAAAATTAAGTTTATTCCATTGAGCACCTACCTGAACCAATTTTTTAGATACCTCCACAGGATCATGTACAAAACTTACGACCTTCATCATACTATCTAGGGAAAGGTCATTGGTTTTGGCTCTCTCTATATATTTATCCACGGATGCCTCGTCATTGACTATGGCTCTCTCAATCATTTCTTCTGCAACTTGTTTATGATTAGGATTATTCAAATCCATATTGCTAAGCAGAAAATCAACCATTTCGACAGATTTAACATGAGTAATTCTATAGCTGTCATGAGCATCAATTCCTCTATCTAGATAACTGATATCAGCACCATTTTTCAGAGTTTCTTTAGCTTTTGCTATGTCATCTTCCTGTACAGCCCGAATAAAGCTTTCATTAAGCTCCTCTTTCTGACGAGCTTGTTTTTCCGCTTGCCGTTGCGCCTCATACTTCTTCTGTTCTTCTGCAATTTTTGCTTCTTTTTCCTGCGCTTTTTTTGCGTCATTTGCAAGAAAAGTTTCAAAAAATTCATCTAAATTATCGTTCATGGCTGTTCTCCTTGTATAAATTAAGAGCATTGGGCCGGACAGAATTGTCCGACCCGATTAAGGTCTATTTTTCTATGCCATTACCTTTACCGTATGCCTTTGACGCGTCTTTCAGATAAGGATTCTTACGATCTTCCGCTGCTGCAACTTTGAAGAATTTTTCAACTGCAGGCGTTAATTTTGCACCTTGAGCTTCCAAATCTTTGCGTTGTTCATAAACAGGCTTTGTCATAACAACATTGCATTGTTTGCCATCAACAACCAAGTCCATATCGCAAGGATTGTTATTACCGATATATTCTGTGCCGGAAACAGTTATCAAACCACCTTTAGCAACGAATTGTGTTTGCGTTGGATCATCCGGAGCCCAAGGAGCCGCAATATACATATCTTGCTCGGCGACAATAGCTATTCTTCTTTCTCCGCCTACGGTCTGAGCTTTTACTGTTTCGCCTGGGGCAACATCATCATAAGAACGACCACCTTCAATCACATAAAGTCCTGCAACTTTTTCCGGTTTTTTAGCGTATTGATCCTTATCACCATTAATACAATGTCTGGTATCAATAGCTTCTCCTTCTTTAGCTACCTTTTTAGCTTCTTCAATTTTACGACCATCTCTTGCCAGCACGTTAGTTTCCACAACTTCTCCGCCTTTTGCTTTTGTAAGTTTTACATCTATTGAAGTCTTTATAACCTCAAAAATGTCTTGCTTATGGGTTTTGAAAAAGTTTGCTACTTCAGCCTGTGTTAATGGATTTTCTCTTGTAGATTCTCTCATGACTATTCTCCTAGAATATTTGTTGTTACAATTTAAATTTATGGAACTAATGAACATTTGTTGCTTATGTTTCCTGTGATAAATGAGATAAATTAAGGGTTACACGCCTATTTTAATCAGGTGCAAGCGATTTTATGATTTTGTTTAATTTTTGTCTTGACAAATTCTTAGAAATGATGGTATGATAATTTATCGTTCGTTAGATTCTAATATTAGTAATTGGCATTTTCCCCTTTAATACGAAAGGGTTTGAACTGATAGTTTGTATTTGACGAAATTTTAAAAAATAGACTTAAAATATCTTCAGCCAATAAAAAAACGATGCCCTTTAAATAGCATCGTTCATATTGCCGTTATTATACACGCCATTTATTTTTTATATATTTAGTGTCTCAAAATTTGCCATAATTTCCATTTTAGGGGACAAATCTAGTTTTAAGACACTTCCATTCGGTAACATAGGCTTATATTTCGGCATATTATCCAAACTTTCACCTTTTAAGCGACAGATTATTGAACGAATCAGAGTATCATGGCAAACCACCGCTATTTCTCCTTTAGGTAAATAATCAAGTAGCTTTATTATGGCCTTATCGGCACGTTCCGATAAAACATCTCCGTGCGATATTTCGTGCAAATGTGAAGTAGATGTTTTGTATATTCTTGAAAATTTATCATCTTGCATCAGTGTATCTTCATAATCGCCGAAATGAATTTCTCTGAATGCATCATCCGTTATAAAAGACATTTCCGGAAATAAAATTTTTGCTGTTTGCTGTGCTCTTATCAAAGGAGAAACAATCAGAACATCTGGACGGAAATTAATTTGCTCTTTAAGCTTTTGCGCGTCTTGGATACCTTTGTCGGTCAAAGCATAATCTCCGCCCCAAATTCGCCGCAGATTAGCCTCTGATTGCATATGCCTGATTAAATATATCATTTTGTTCCTTTAGATACTATAAATGCTTTTTGAGATTATATTCATAAAACGTTTCTACCGGCTTGAAACCTAGTTTTTTATAGATAATCAGTCCTAACTCCGATGCCGAAAGAATAAATTTATAGTGTTTATGTTCTATTTCATAATTTAATGTTTGCTTGGTAAGTTCTGTTCCTAAGCCGTGTTTTCTGTATTCTGCCAGAACTCCAACCCAATAAACAGCTGAACATCCACCGCCACGAATTACTTGTGATACACCGACAGCCTTTGTACCTTTATAAAAAATAAAATATGTGGCATATTTTTTACCGATATCTGTTTTGAATGATTCGTAAATATAGTCGGTATCATATTTGTCATAAACTTGTGATGCAATCTGCCCCCACAAAATCAAATCTTCTTTTGTTTTAACCGTTTTTAATGTTAATTTTTTGTTAGTTTGAAAAAGTTCTTTTTGTTCTAAGCCATAAACGATCGTTTCCTCAATAAACTCTAAATCATCCGGATATTTTTTATCTAAATCCGGAAGCGGAGTAGCTAAATTGGTTTTATAATTTCTCGTTTCGGTTAAAATTTCTTTTAGAACAGATTTATTAACTTTTTCCGTGTACGTCGGGTTAAATCCTGCTTTTGCCGTTGGAAAAGCCCATTTGCCGTACATAATGTCATTTTTAATGTAGCAAACATTTTTTCGTTGTACTTTTACCTCGTACAAATTTTCCATAAATTTCAGCATCATAATAGTTCTCCTTGTTTGCCTTATAGTAATTTTGTTTTATTAAAAATTAGTAAAATAGCTCAGGCTTAATATTTTGCCTTTCGCTTAGCAAACCATTCTTCTGATTTAGCCTGAGTATTGATTTTCCACAATTCCTCAAAGCGATTGCGAAATTTTTGCACTTGTTCCTGCTCGTGCTTAAAAAACATACAATTTTCGCTATTTTTATCACTGGCCGCGTTCGTCCAATTAAACGAACCAGTTGTCAGCTCTTTACCGTCAAAAACGGCAAATTTATTGTGTTCAATCTTGTTTTTGGTATGCACGCGAATATCAAAACCGCTATCATGCATTTGCGTGACTTTCGATGATTTCATCGCCGCTTGTCGCTTATCAGTCAAAATACGAATAGTTACTTTTCGCTCTTTAGCCCGTTCAAGCGCCGCCACAATATTCTCGTTATTAATGGAATACACGGCAATTTCGATAGATTGTTGGCTATTGTCAATCAGTGCAATAATTTTCTGCTCGCATTCATCTGAGGGCGTAAAAGCCACATCAACTTCCGCAAAAGCCGATTTCATCAATAATCCACCGCATAAAAGTGTATATAGAACAATTTTATTCATCAACTCACATAAAAAAGACCACCTTTTGATTAAGGCGGCCGGAGAGTTCATAAATCTTCCCTGTGAGTAGATCCTTCTAGCCTTTGAAGTCCAAGAACTACTATTTTATACGCTAGAAGCTCCCCGACCAGAATATCATCTAATCGGGGATATATACACTGTTAGGCTGTAAACAAGCCAAACGTGTTGACGGTGCATATCCATCACCGCACAGGAAAAGGATTATGAAGTCCTCCGCGCCACTTTCTTTGGCACTAAGCAAAGGATATATTCCTATGCCTAATTAATACTATATAAAGATATTAGTAAAAAATCAATAAATAATATTTCTACTAAAAGTAAAGAATAATTTCAGTATTTCAGGAGTAAAATCAGAAGTTATTGACTTTGTTAAATAACTCTTTATAGTATTGGCATATTATAACACTATTTGAGAAAAAAGTTATGCAAACGTATCTCATTATCGGTAACATCTTTTCTTTGCTGTCTGCGATTTGTATTGCGGTATCGGTAATTAAAAAAAGTAAAGCTGATTTGATTTGGTGGCAGATTTTAGATGTAATATTCTGCATTTTATCGAATATTGCGTTATACACTTATGCTGCATTGACGACCAATTCGGTTGCTTTAATCCGTAATATTTTGGCCTATAAAAACAAATTAACCAAAAATATTACATGGATTTTATTGATTTTATGCGTTGTTGTCGGATTATGGGCAAATAATCGCGGTATCATCGGCTTGTTTCCGATTATTGCATCCGCAAGCTACACAATTTTTATGTACACAACGAAAAATGAACAGCAAATGCGTTGGGCTTTGGTTTCTAACTTGATTTTATGGTTTGTTCATGATATTTATGTTCAGGCGTATCCGTCAGCGTTAACAGATATAATTTTAAGCATTTGGACAGGGACGCAGATTTTTAAGAATAGGAATACATTTGCACTAAAAGGATAAGATAATGCCGGTTATTAAAAATCCTAACAATGAGGATATATGTATTGAAATATATAAAAGTTGTACTGATACAGCAAAATTAGCTTTTATTTGTCATGGTATAAGCGGTTATAAAGAGCAAGATGTTATTATAAAAACGGCTGAAACGTTGCAAAATATCGGGTATACCGTCATAACCTTTGATTGCCGCAATTCCCGCGGAAACAGTTTTAATAATGATCATTGTGCTTCGACAACCTCTATGCTTGAGGATTTATCGACGGTTATAGATTGGGCAA
>JAFUXW010000063.1 GCA_017477035.1 Alphaproteobacteria bacterium
AATGGAAGCACTCATATCCAAACCTTTATGCCTGGCCAACTTTTTATTAAACGGATCAGAACGTCCGCCAAACATAGAACTTAAACGATATTTGTATACTGGTTTTCCCAGCGGAACATTTTTTAATGCCGTTTTATATTGATCCAATAAGTCTATTTTTTGAAAAACCGATGACATTTTATCTTGCAGGTCTTTACTTACGTCAACCCCTTCCAAAGGTGTATATACTCCACCTTGCCCGTTTTTTACATTTGAAAGCGGATTGAAATACTGTTTTTGAACTTTCAAGGATTTATTAATTTCGCTCAAAGAACTTTTAATTTTATCTATTTCCTGCCCCGAAATCGTTTCGATTTTATCCAATATGGCAATTTCAGCTGTTTCCAAACCTTTTACTGTCTGTTGCAAATTTTCCAACTTATCACCTAAAACACCGATTTTTTCACGTAATGCATTATTTTCTTGTTCGGCAATATCTTTTTGTAATAAGGCTTCTTTTTTTGTAACTTTTTCTTCCATTTGTTCAGCATCAATCCATGTTTCGGAATCTGCTATTTTTTTTATTTTATCTTCAACAATAAGGGCTTTTTCTTTATATTCCTTAATTTCTTTCAAACCGTTTCCCGCATCTTCGACCGAAGTCATTACTTTGCGCAGATTATTTTGTAATGCGGTTACATCTGACATCAAATCAATGTAAGCATTTCTAGTTTTTCCAAGTTCTTTATCTTTTTTGTGAATAATTCGTGCTGAATTATGATAGAAGTAATAATTGTATCCTGACCAGCAAAATACGGCAACCATAAACATCAGAACAAAAACTTGCAATCGGTGCGAAATATTAAATACCATCGCCCGACCACCACTTCTGAATATAATTTCTTTATCAGCCAAAAACGGCTTTTTTTCCGTATATTGAACCTTATTTTTTTTAAATTTATATTTATTATGCTTTTTCAAATACTTCATCCTCTGATAAATATTCATTTGCGCTTATATATCAATATTTAAAAAAAATAAAGTATTTTTTATAACATATTAAGAAGTAACCACATACACACCCTATTCTGATATTTTAGGTTAAAATAAAAAGATTTTTTCTGGACTTTTAGAAAAAAATTCTTACAATTTTTACAGTTATTGAAAGGTATAAAAAAATGATTTTCAAATATGGAAATATATCAGGCAAAAATGCCCTTTTGGCAGTTTCTATTATTGCAATAGCTTTACTTGCTTATAAAAAGTTGAGCATAAATAATTCAGAACAAAATTTTAAAACTATCCCTCTTACAATAGGTAACATTACCGAAAGTATTACCGCTTCGGGAACTATTAATCCACTGTCAACCATAAGCATAGGAACTCAAGCTTCCGGACGCATTTCTGAAATTTACGTCGATTACAATTCCGAAGTAAAACAAGGACAATTATTGGCTCTGATTGATCAAGATAATGCCAAAGCTAATGTAGCACAACGTGAAGCAGCGTTAGAAATTGCCAAGGCTCAAGTTGCTGTTGAGGAAAATAATATAAAATATTATAAAAAAGCACTTGAGCGCATTTCTAAATTAAATGCTTCAAAATATTCAACCGAAAAAGAATTAGAAGCCGCCGAGCGTGATTATGATAATGCCGTAGCTCAATTAGCTTTGGAAAAAGCTCAGGTTAAACAAGCCGAAGCCTCTCTTAATTCTGCCCAAACCGAGCTTTCTTATACAGAAATTAAATCTCCGGTTAACGGAATAGTCATATCTAAAGCAGTCGAAGTCGGACAAACAGTAGCTGCAAGTTTTTCAACTCCTGAATTATTTTCGGTAGCAGAGGATCTTACAAAAATGCAAATTGAAGCTTCGGTTGTAGAAGCTGACATCTCTAAAGTTAAAGAAGGACAAACTGCAAAATTCACGGTTGACAGCTATCCTGATGAGTTCTTTTTCGGTAAAGTTGTTCAAGTAAGAAATGATGCCGTTTCTACCTCAAATGTAGTGTCATATACCGTAGTTATTGAAATTGACAATACTAACCTTAAATTAAAACCCGGAATGACAGCAAATGTTGAAATTATCACTGCAGTAGAAAAAGATGTTTTACTTGCGCCTAACCAAGCATTGCGTTTCTATATGGAGGATGGTGCAGATGCTAAACGTTATCAAGATCGCGGTCTATGGATTGTCCGCAATGGAAAGCCGATGAGAATTTCTATTCAGCACGGAGCTAGTGATGACAATAATACTCACATATTATCCGAAGAATTAAAAGCCGGAGATATGGTAATTGTTTCAAAATCAGGTGATAATAATACCAAAAATAAAACAATGAGAATGAGGATACCTCGTTAATGAAAACATTGATAGAATTAAAAAATATTCATAAAAGCTATCCTCTTGATGGTTTTGACTTAGAGATATTAAAAGGCATAAATCTTAAAATAGAAAGCGGAGAATTTGTTGCCATTATGGGACCATCTGGCTCAGGAAAGTCAACTTTAATGAATATATTGGGCTGTCTTGATACCCCAACCTCGGGAGAATACTTGCTAGATGGTCAAAATGTGGAAAATCTTGATTCCGACCAATTGGCTGAAATTCGCAACCGTAAAATAGGATTTGTCTTTCAAGGATTTAACTTGCTTTCTCGCACAACGGCAATTGAAAATGTAGAACTGCCGATGGTGTATTCTGGAATTAACGACATTGAACGTCATAAAAAAGCATCTGAAGCGCTGAAAAGCGTCGGATTACAAGAGAGAATGTATCATCAGCCGAATCAGCTTTCAGGAGGACAACAACAACGTGTGGCAATTGCTAGAGCCATCGTCAACAATGCCCCTATTATTTTCGCCGACGAACCAACCGGTAATTTGGATACTAAAATGAGCGTCGAAATTATGGAGCTTTTCAATAAGCTTAATAATGATCTTAAACGCACAATAATTTTGGTAACTCATGAAGAAGATATCGCTCTTTATGCCAAGCGCATTATCAAAATAGTTGATGGAGAAATTCAATCTGATAAGCTGAATAACAAAGGAAAAATCCAATGATAGAAGCTAAAACCATTTTCAAAATATCAGCGCGAGCCATTGAAGCAAATAAAATGCGCTCCGTTTTAACCAGTTTGGGTATTATAATCGGAGTGGCCGCGGTAATAATTATGCTCGCTATCGGAAACGGAGCACAAATTTCCTTACAAAATGAAATGCGCAGTATGGGGACTAATTTGGTAATGATACGCTCAGGTTCGTCAACTTCAGGCGGAGCACGTATGGGACACGGCTCTCAACCTACCCTAAAAAATGGCGATGCTGACGCCATCCAAGAAAAAATTTCTTCGGTACATTTAGCTGTGCCTGTTGTGAACGACAGCGGGCAAATTGTGTATGGTAACGCAAACTGGGCAACCAACATTGTCGGTACTGATAATCGTTACTTTGAAATAAAGGAATGGGATTTAGCTTATGGTCGTTTTTTCAGTGAAAACGACATTCGAAGTGCCAATAAAGTGGTAATTTTAGGACAAACGGTTGCTAAAGAATTGTTTGGAGATATTGATCCTTTAGGAAAAACAATCAGAGTAAAAGGAATCCCCTTTGTTGTAATAGGAGCCTTAACTGCGCGCGGTCAAAGCGGTCCCGGACAAAATCAGGACGATATGATATATATACCATTAAGCACTGCCCAAAAAAAAGTTTCAGGCTCCCAATTTCCGGATATGGTTAATTTGTTAATGTTACAAACGTATACTCCCGAAGATACATACACATCGCAAGATGAAATTTCCGTATTGCTTCGCCAAAGACACAATCTCGGAATAAACAAAGATGATGATTTCACCATTATGAATCTAACTCAATTTATGGAAATGATGCAAAATTCCACTCAGATAATGACTATTTTACTCGGTTCAATTGCCTCTATTTCTCTGTTGGTAGGAGGTATCGGAATTATGAATATTATGTTGGTATCTGTTACCGAACGTACTCGTGAAATCGGTATTCGCATGGCAATAGGAGCAAAACGTTGGGATATTCGTCTGCAATTTTTAATGGAGGCTTTAATATTATCATTAATCGGCGGATTGATAGGAGTAGCCATCGGAATAATCGGAGTATATATCCTCCCGATTCTGACCTCTTTTCCGGCAACTCTATCTACATTTTATGTTGTATTACCATTCAGTTTTTCCGGTTTTGTCGGATTAATTTTTGGGTTCTTTCCTGCCTATAAAGCATCTCTTTTGAATCCAATAAACGCCCTGCGCTATGAATAACTTTATATATTTACTTGCAAAAGTATGTTTATTATTTAACATAACCAATAATTCAATTTTAAGGAGACTAAATATGAAAAATTTAATGCTTATCACATCAATATGTTTAATTGCCGCTTGTTCACAATTATCACAATTTATGCCATCTTCATCAAACAGTTCTGCAACTACTGATACGTCTTGGCGTTCTAAGATGCAATCTTGCTTAATGAGTGAAGCTCAAAGCCGTTTTCAAGCCGGAACACTGTTTAACAACTCCATAAGTGCAACTGCTGATGAGCTCGTTTCTACCTGCACTAAAAAACTTGCCTTACAATCTTTAGGTATAAGCGATGAAGCGAAATCTTCTGCTGAAAGCATTATTACAAACTTGAAAAATTTATCATCAGCACAATAATACAAGATAAAAAAACGCCCCGCTCATTCTTTTGAACGGGGCGTTAATTAAATCAGAGTTTTCCACTCTTCAACTTTTGTCCGCAAGTCATCAGTAATCGCTTTGCGATTCTTTATTAAGCCAAAGTACATCTTGCCAAACTGGATTGGTGATGACAAAGGAAAACGGGATACTCTTATGGGATAACGACGCATCAATTCTTCTCCTGCCGTAACAATATCCTTGTTGGTATACTTATCAATCGTAGCCATAAATACTCCGGCATAACGATTCATGCGGTCATACAGAGCCGCAGCTTCCGATAATAAAGGCAACCCTCCGGCAATAGCTTTACCATTATACAGTTGGCACATATCTTGCAAACTCTCACCAGGAACATAGTAGTATGCATTCAAAGGTCTGGTTCCGGGAAATTGAGTAGTACTGTATGCAATTGTTCGTTCAACACGCTTACTCAAACGTTGAGTTAAACAAAACACAATCGGAGCATCAAACACTTCATAAAAAGCCAAATAATCAATAACTTCTTTGATATTAGCTCCGGTATTATTACCTTTATCCAGCACTGAACAATAAGAATTCCCCAACCAACGAGCTACCATAGCAAGTTTACTTCCTTCGCTCATCACAGGTCCGTCAGAAAGGCGATTCAAATACTTGGAAAGCATACCGATGCCCCCAACACACAGAATTTTAGGCCTGATATGAAATTGCCGATAAGTGACTTCGGCAATATAGACAGCATAATATGCCGAGACCATATCATCATCCATGGCGACAACATATTGCGGTCTTGCTCTCAGCAAACCTCGCTCATCAAAACAGGTCGTTTCCTGCTTATAAAAGTCAAAAACTTTTTGAGCATTTTCCCAATCTCTGATTCTGAAATCTATTTCCATAATTATATATTTATTAATAGCTTATCTCTGGCAACGAAGAT
>JAFUXW010000064.1 GCA_017477035.1 Alphaproteobacteria bacterium
TTAAAGAATTAGGCTTAACAAGATCCCCGCGACGTAAACATAAATCAATAGATATTAACAAATTCAAAGAACTTATAAAATTAGGCATTTCTGATATAGATATTGCCAACAAATTACAAATTTCAACCAGTACCGTTATTATCCTCAAAAAACGACATGGTTATGCCACCGAGGATGAACAAAAAATATCCAAAGGCAAAAAAGGAGCAGCTTGTCGCGCATATTATAAAAGAACAGGCACAAAACCGGAATGTCCGTTTTCAAAAAACGTCTTAGAGCAATACAGTGATGAAATTATCCCGCTATTGGAAAACGGAACTCATAAGAGTGAAATAGCCAAGAGATACGGTGTCAGCCACGCCACCGTTTTCAATTTTATACACTTATACGATATAGATGCACCGGTAAAAAAGATTTGTGACGGTAAAGAAAAACAAATTCAAGAAGCGTTTAATGACGGAAAAAGTTTGGAAAACATTTCCAACGAACTGAAATGCCATGCGCAGACAATTTACGGCACCGTTAAAAATATGAAGCTCTCAAGAGCGCAAAACAGCATTAAACGAAAGAGCATTTTAAACGACAGAGAAGAAGAAATCAGACAGCTGTATGAAGAAGGTTTATCAGGTTTAGCAATAGCCAAACGTATGGGTGTTTCATACCCGAGTTTGTACGAATTTATCCATAAAAAACAATTTGCGGAAAGACCGTATGTCAGACGTTCAATTTTTGACGGACGTGATGATGAACTTATGAAAATGCGTCAAGACGGTATGAGCTTAAAGCAAATCGGCGAGTATTTCGGGGTAGGAATAACCACCGTCTTACATCGCATCAAGAAATTACAACAAAACAACCAATATCAAAACATTTGAATAAGGAAATATTTGCAGAGGTAAAAATGGTTAAGACAAAGAAGAAAGAAGTTCAGAAACAATTGCCAGTAACTATTAAGGTAAAAAATGCAGATGGTGATCCAGATACTGTTGCAGAAATTATTATTCAAAATAAAATTGATTACACGCCAAAAGTATCGGTGATTATTCCGGTTTATAATGTGGAACCTTATTTGCGCGAGTGTTTGGATTCGGTAATTAACCAGACCTTGCGTGAAATAGAAATAATTTGCGTAGATGACGGCTCCACAGATAATTCCTTGGAAATCCTTAAAGAGTACGCCGCGAAAGATAAGAGAATTACGGTAGTTGCTCCCGAACATATAGGAACAGGTAGATGCAGAAACATAGCTTTAAGTTTGGTTAAGGGAGAATATATAGGTTTTGTAGATCCGGATGATTGGATTGAAACCGAATATTTTGAAAAATTATATATTTCTGCGATGAGTGATTCTGATGTTGTTTTTCAAACTTCAAGAATAGAGTTTTATCCGGAAGATAATAACAGGGAAGTTGTGATAGACACTCCTAAAGGGGGGAATGATTATGTGTTTAGGTTCAATATAATTCATTATTCAGCGCATTTATGGTCAAAGATATTTAAAAGAAGTTTTGTAGAACAATATAATATAAAAAATTCGTTCACAAGGCGTTCTCAAGATTTATGTTTTACATTTCCTGCAATTCTTCTGGCGGAGAATATAAAATGTATTAATAATGCGAAATATTATTACAGAAAAGGTCATAAGTCTGCATGTACTGTTGAATATACGGCTCAAGATGCACATGAGGTTTTTGCTTTATATTCTCAAATCGAGAGCAAAGTTGGAAAGTTTAATGAAAATATGCTTTCTCTTGTTAAATACAAAAAAAATATAACATTAAAGAAAATGTACACCACAAGTGGTAAGGATGTTCAGCAAATAATAAGAGAAAATGCCAAAGATTTATATGAAATTGATTTTGATTTGTATGAAAATAATAGAAATAAAAAAATAGCAATCAAGAATCCTGCTCCTGACAATATTGATAAACTCTGGTGGGGCGATTATTGGTTAGGCTTGGATTTGGCACAAGGCTTAAAAGAACAAGGATATAATGTAAGGACTGACTATGCTGAAGATAATGTTGGTGGAAAAAGTGATTATACAAGGGGGGAAGTTTGCGCAGATCCTGAAATTAATATAGTAATAAGAGGAATTAAAAGGGATGTAAAATTAGATAAAAGTAAAATAAATATAATGTATCTTATTTCGCATCCAGATGATGTAACCATAAAGGAAGCAATGCAGTACGATTTTATTATTGTAGGTTCTATAAGGAAGTATGAGTATTTTAAAAAGTATGGTGTTAAAGCTTATTATTTGCCTCAATTTTCTAATCCAAGACGTTTTTTCTGTCAGAAAGATAGTACTTTTGAAAATAAATTGTTATTTGTTGGGAATGCGTATGGTGGGATACGTCCAGCTGTACAATATGCAATCAAAAATGAGTTACCTATGTCATTATATGGAAAGTTTTGGGATAAATATATAGATATTAAGTATATAAAAGGTGAATATATCGATAATAATGATTTGCATAAGTATTATAGTAACGCAGATATTGTATTAAACGATACAAACGAAAATATGAAATCACAAGGTTTTGTGTCAAACCGTATCTATGATGTCACTTCTTGTAAAGCGTTTGTAATGTCTGATTATATGCCTGAAATTCAAAAAGTATACGGGGATGTAATTCCTATGTACAGGACAGAAAAAGAATTCTGTAATTTGGTTAATTATTATTTGAACCATCCTGAAGAAAGGTTAAAGAAGGCTGAACAGGCCTACCAAATCACAATGAAATATTATACAAATACCATATTTGCTAGAAATTTAAAACAGATTATAAAAAAATATTCATTGTTTTGGAGACGTATATATATTTTATCAGATTATATATTATTTCCATATAATATGATAAAGTTAAAATGCTTGAAAAGTTTGGTGTCTCCTGAACTCTTAGTGAAATTATCAACTAAACAAGATGTCACTGATACTCAAAAGACGTTGAAGGAAAAGGAAATAATTTTTGAAAAGATTATGGAGTTAATCATGCCTTTGCGGATAGATTTAAAAAATTGCGGAGATAAAAATAATAATTTAGTAGTATCAGCCTCTACAAATCGTGTAACTACTCCAACTTATTATACTGATAATACGGGTATAGGATATGTTATTGAATGTAATAAGAATTCTACGATTATAAAACTGAATGTAGTGTGTGATGGTATTTTACAAATGAATTTTAAAGGACAGGATAAAAGGTATAACGGATGTAAATATCAGTTTTGGGTTGATTACAAATCTATTAAAATTGATGGAAAAGAGATCTTATCTGCTCCTGTTGCCACTTGGCATGATAAACCATATCGTTATGAAATGTCAGTAAAAGATGGACAGAAAATATCTCTGGAAGTAGAACAGCAATATCATGAATATGTAGATTATGAGCTAAATAATTTATTGATGGAATTAAATCCTAATAATGATTATATTAGCAAAAATATAGATTCAATCATCGTTAAACTAAAAGAACAAGTACCGATTATTAATGAAGAAACACAAAGAAATAGAGAGATAGAAAGGTATGTGGCTAAAATAATTTCTGATTTAATCACGTATCGTTTGGATATTAAAAATTGTGGTATATCAAGTAATGATTTTGATGTAACCGCAACTGATGACATTGTAATCAGAGCTGAAAAGTGGATGACTAACGAACAAGGAATAGGTAAGGTTGTTCAAGGAAATACTATCAAAAACACTATAAAGATTCGGCCCATAAATGATGGTAATTTGCATATTGCATTCAAAGGACCGGATAAAAAATTCAATAATGAACGAATTCCTCTTTGGATTGATTACAAATCAATAAGAATAGACGGCACAGAAATTTTATCTATACCTGTTTTCACATGGCACGATAAACCATTTAAATGTGAATTCCAAGTGCGAGATAAACAAAAAATAACTATAGAGATTGAACAACAATATCATCGATATACCAGAGATGAATTAAAAGAGATTATTTTGAAATTAAATGACACAAATTATCATAAAATCACTGATGAAATAGTAAACGTAGTTTATGAGCGAATACAATCAGAAATTAAGAAGGAGGCAATATGACACACGAAAACATGGAAAATATTTCTGAACGAATAGAAATAATAAGAAAATGGATAAAAGTTAAACAGTGGTTAAAAAAGAATTTTTGGAATATCATAGGTATACTCGTAATTTTGGAATTAGCTGCTTTATATGCGCAGAACTATACTACTAGTTGCAAAAATCTGCTAGGAAAAGATGTTTTGGGATTTTTCGGTATTATTTATACACAAGGTGTTCTAGCTTTTATGCAGCATTTTAGTTGGGCGTTTTTAATATTATTACTCTTTTTAATTCCATCTTGTATAAACAATATAAAAGATTTGTTTGAAAATGCATGTAAAATTGTTACAAAGACAAGTTATTTTCAACAAGAAACCCCAAAGCAGCAAGATGAAAAAGATAAAGAAATATTTAACATTATACAGACTGAACAAGAAAATATTGTCAAAGATGATATTACAGAAGAGACAAAATCAGATGGTAAAAAAGCAGGAAGTGTTAAAAAAATAGAGGGGGAATTTGAGAAAAGGATGAAAATTCGCGAAAAACTCCGCAATTTTATACTGGAGCACACAAGAGAAATGAATATAGATAATTTTGTCATAAAAAGTAAAGTTGCTGTTACGGATGATCCAATTAGTAGTGATATGAAACTATTGTTTGATTATTCGTATCGTTTTAAGGGTAATAGCAGAACACGTCGTTATATAAACACATTGATTGTGCCTAATTCTGTTCGTTCCGCTGATATGTATTATAGATATATTCGTATTATGAATGATATTAATAGTGCACATAGAAATCAGCGCTTTGCTATAGAGTTAGTGCTATTAAATCTGGATAATTCTCGTGAGAGAAATACGTTTGATACGATAATAGATATGTATTCAAAAGCAATTGATAATGGCGTATTAGCAGTTAAAGAATGTTGTCTTGATGAGAATAATATTCCTCAAATTATCAGAGAATATGGTTGGGTGTTAGAGACACAGATATATGATTAAGAAAGCAATATAATTAGAATAATGTGATTAGGAGGAGATATGGATATAAGTCAAATAAAATGCTATTTTGAGGATGATACAAAACAATTTAATCAGAAAAGCGTAGAAACAACAAAAGATAATTCACTACAAAATAACATTATTGAAAATGTAAAACAGATTTTAACAACATTTCGGATTGATATTAAAAATTATGGGAATAAAGAAAATGCTGTTGAAGTTATTGCGGATAATTGTTATGTATCAACCCCTCTATGGTATAAGGATAGCCAGGGGCAAGGAGTAGTGGTTGAATGTAACAGTAAAGTACAAAAAATTACTTTAAGGATAATTAAAAATGGGAAGTTAACAATATGTTTTAAAGGTATTTATAGATGTTGCAATGATCATCATATTCCATTGTGGGTAAACTATAGGTCTATAAAAATTAATGGACAGGAAATATTATCTGACACGGTAAATACATGGCATGATAAGCCTTTTAATTATTCTATGTATGTCGTAGATAAACAAGTTATATCTGTAGAAATTGAACAAAGTAATCACCAATATCTGAATAGTGAAATAAGAGATATTATATCCCAACTATACCCTAATGAGAAAAATACAGATCTTTTAGTCGCAAAAGTAAAAGAATATTTTTCATCTCTTGTTGTGGAAAATAAATATGCCTCCAGCTTTTCTCAGATGTTAAAAGTTAATTGTTATCTACAAAAAACATTATCGATAAGATCATATAAAAATGCGTATATCTTACCATGTAAATTTAATGGATTTGGACCGAATACTTGGGCAAAAGGAGGAGTATTAGATGAAGAAAAAAATTATATAGTTAGCAGTTGTCAGTTACGAGAAATGGATGGTAAGTATGAATTTCAAGAATATGATACGATTGAAGAACCTGTGCTGTATTTCGGACTTTTCTTTGAGCATTGGGGACATTTTCTGTTAGAATATATATCGAGATTATGGGCAGTTATAAAATATCCTGATAAATTTAAAGATATTAAAATTGCTTATTTACCAATGAGAGAAAATGATAAAATACGTGGTACATTTCAAGAATTTTTATACCTTTGCGGTATTAAACAAGAACAATTGATCGCAATCACCCATCCTATGCAATGCAAAGAAATATTAATACCAGATTCGAGCTCTTTTAACCCTAGTGCAACGTATACTGATGAGTATAAAATTATAATAAATACGGTTGTAGATAAAGCAAAAAATACCAATATGGATATGAAAATTTTTGATAATATATATCTGTCACACAATTCATTAAATAACTATTACAGTAGAGATATTGGGGAAGATAATATAGAAAAGTTGTTTGAAAGTAATGGATTCCAGATAATTAATCCAGAAAAAATGACCCTAGTAGAACAAATTAAAATCATAAATAGTGCAAAGAAAATAGTTTCGCCATTAGGAACACTAAGTCATAATTTTTTGTTTGCAAACTCTACATCACAGTTAACTATTATAGGTAAATATTTAGGATATTCTAATTATCAAATGTTTGTAGATTCTGTTATAAGCAGAAAACCTATATATGTGGATTGTTCAGCATCTATTTTTCCTTTTAAAGATGGTGCAGGACCTTTTTTATATTTGTATAATAGAAATTTAAAATTATATGCAGAGGATAATAATTATGAAATTCCTGATATTAACTCTACCGAAACAATTAAAAAATACATTGAGATATCTGCTAAAAAATATAAATTTGATAAATTAACTATAGCCGATATAGTCAATACAATTAAAGCACATCACAATACTAATATTGAAGATATAGGTGAAATTTTAGCAGTAATGCTAGAAATTATTGCTAATCATAAGGAAGTATTTGATGATTAATATAGCATTATATATTTTGCAAGAGCAAAATGTAGAACACTTTGTTTTTCAACGTTTTGGTATCAAAACCCAAACATATATAACAAGTTTAACAAAATCTTTTATTCAATATTTATAGGAGAAAATTAAAATGAGTAAAGAAATTAAAAACGAAAAAAGTAAAGCTGGAGTAATAACTGCGGTTGTTGTTGCGATTGCGGTGATTGCCGGCGGAATAATGCTTTTCAAACCAAGCAACAATGTTAAAGTTCAGGAGCAGAAAGTTGCAACCGCAACAACCGCACCTAAACCTAAGGCAGAAAAAACAGTGGCTCGTATTGATATCATAACCAAGCTTGTAGATGCTAAAAA
>JAFUXW010000065.1 GCA_017477035.1 Alphaproteobacteria bacterium
ACAATAGTATTAACCACATTATCAATATCGGTAAAATTATTTTCCAAAAAGCTTTTAGCCACTTGCGTTAATACGTTCATACGCAAGAATGCTGCGTTGTTCTTTGGGTTAAGCATAAAAAATCCTTTCACTAGTCCTTAAAATATGGAGGCAAGATATAGCAACTCTTTTTAAATTGCAATATATTTTTACGTCATCTAAATTATTTTATATAACTTATTATTGTGATTTTTTCGCTTCTTGCAACCATTTATTAACGCCATAGTTGACGCCAAATAAAATTACGAAAGTTATCACAATTGATATATTATACCCGATTAACAATGTTAATCCCGAAATTAAAATATAGGCATATGTATTAATTCTTATTGTTTGCGCAAAACTATTGGCAAATAAGCCTTTCAAAGCCCAGTGCATGGCCAATGAATATAATCCGACTGCCACCGCAGCAAACAACAAAAAGAAAACAAATACGGTGCAAAAAATATAAACACCGGCTCTGTTTTCAATTATCTGTCTTGTTTCGTGCAGCACTTCGGAATCTATGGTTATATCAGGCATTTCTTTTAAAGACGTTATTTTCATTTCTCTTGAAGAAACAGCATAAACATACTTACGGCTTACATATATTCCTTCATCTTTCAAAGCAGACGTTTCAAATTCTTCGGCTCGAGTATCTAAAACAACTTTCCTAACATTATTACCTGAACCGTAAACACGACTTATTATAGTATCCCTAGGTGACACTATTTCGCCACCTGAGAAAGTTATCGGTAAAAAAACATTTAATTCCTGCTCTACAATCGGAGCTGACTGTTGCACAAACTTAACTCCGATATCAGCGCCTAAAATAGCGACAATCAAAGAGTATATAACAAGAGCTATTGCTCCTACCCACCTTCTATGTAATAAAATTTCTTTCATATTTTTTCCTTTCAATATTCTTCAAACAAATCAGGTTCTTTATTTTCTTTTTCAGCTAAGTGTTTAACAGCTTGTTTAACTGTATTGTAGTTTACCGAACTTTGATAAGCCAACGAAATTTCATCAATTTCTTTAATCAAATCACGCACATAAGCAAATGAACGAGGAGTATTGTTTATTATATATGTTAAAATATCTTGCCCGATAATAATTTGCCGATCATTGAACAATTTTGCAATCAACATTTGCAACATCATATCATCAGGCTCAGATATAGCAACACTTGGTAGCATATTTAATCTGGTTTGCAAATCCGGTAAAGAAAAATGTAAAAGATTTGATGGTTTTTCAGCTGTCCAAAGCATATATTTTTCTTCTTGATTAAACATATTGAATAAGTGAAATAGCGCTTCATCATTGCGTCTGCAAGCCAAATCTTCCACAACTATGCACTGGTTATCATCTGCTATACGCTTCACATTGCGAGAGTTCACCTGTTCTGCGGAAATTATACTCACTCTCGGAGGAGGCGTGGCACTGTTTTTCACTTTATCAACAAATAAATGAGCTAAATGTGATTTTCCGCATCCTTTGGGACCATATATCAACATTCCGCATGAAACCCAATTAGGCCAAGTATCTATCATTTCGAAAGCCTGATGATTGCAGTTTGATACCATAAAGTCTTCGCGCCCCATATAATTATGAGGCTCAAAATTAAACGGCAATTGTTTCAATTTATTATCTATGCTTTCCGTCATACTTTGACTAAAACTTCCTTTATTTTTTTATTCAAATCATCTAAACCATAAGGCTTACTGATAAAGTAAAAATCTTGAGAGCCTGCTAATTCTTTACGTGCTATCTCTTCTGAATAACCTGAGGCTAAAATAATGACAGTATGCGGATTTTTTTCTTTCATTATATTTGCCAATTCCGCTCCGCTCATCCCTGGCATCATCATATCTGTAATCATCATATCAAACTTTTCACCGTTATCAATATGCTCCAAAGCATTTTCTGCCGAAATACAATCTACAACTTCATAACCTTTTTGCCTTAAACCGCGAGCTCCAACAATTCTTACGGCATCTTCATCATCAACAAACAATATCTTAACTTCTCCCGGATTGCGCGATACACTTCTTTGAGAATCAAACTCGGCTATATTCAGCCCTAAAACAACTTTTTCTCCGGATATTAGTTTCTTACCGGCAACCATCGTAGTCATAGCAACCTTGCCGGACTTATCTAAAATAACCTTTTCTTTGGGAGCTTCTAATATTTCATTATTTTCTGTTTTATCACGCGAAGGTAAATAAATTTCGAAGGTTGTTCCTTTTCCAACTTCACTTAAAACCTTTATAAATCCTTCCATCTGTCTGACTATTCCATAAACCATAGAAAGTCCCAATCCTGTACCTGAATTAAGCACATTCTTTTTAGTAGAGAAAAACGGTTCGAATATGCGTTCTCGATTTTCTTCAGGTATACCGCAACCGGTATCTTTTACACTCAGAACAGCAAAATCTCCAGGTTGAATTACATCACCGCCGAACTGATATGGTTCACTGATATGTTCAACTCGCGCCGCCAAGGTTAAAATCCCCTCTCCGTTCATAGCATCTTTAGCATTGATGGCTAAATTCAATAAAACTTGCGATAATTGAACCGTATCAACTCTTATATACCCTAAATCAGAACCATAATTCACTTGCAATTTTATTTTTTCGCCCAAAATTCGCGAAACTAAATGTTCATTATCGGTAAAGGCTTCCGTAACTTCTATAAGTTTTGGATTTAGGGGTTGCTTACGTGAAACTGTCAACAATTGTCTGGCTATTTCGATTGCTCTCGTAACGTTATTTTTAAGTTCTATCAAATCGGCAAAAGAAGGATCTCCTATACCATGCCTGCGCAGTAACATATCGCAAAGCCCGACTATAGCTGTCAGTAAATTATTGAAATCATGAGCAACCCCTCCGGCCATTTGTCCGAATGCTTGCATTTTTTGTGCTTGCGCCACTTGCATTTCCAAACTGCGGCGATTTGTGGTATCTTGCATATAAAACAGTATATATTCACTGTCTACGCTGTCAAAGTTCAAATGTTTTTTCAATTTACTGAGAGAAACTCTGACACTTCTTTCCGAAACTTCATTTTTAAATGTCGTGTCAAATCCTAATACATTTTCTCCTTCATCGCCAAGAAATCCGATAATTTTTTTGATATCATCGCGATTAAAATACGCACTTAATTTTTGACCGTTTAAATCATTATTTTTACGTTCGAGCAACTCACCGGCATAGCCATTAATTTCCATAATCTGTAACTTTTGATCGGTCAAAACAATACCCATCGGAATGGTATTAAACATATGCTCCAACTTATCGGTCAATAAACTTAAATTTTGTCTTAAAACTGCATCATTAGGAATATCCCAAACCACAACTCCGCGAGTTTTAATTTCCTCATTTTCTCTGATATTTTCTTGTTTA
>JAFUXW010000008.1 GCA_017477035.1 Alphaproteobacteria bacterium
CAAGGATACTAATTGATTTTTTGGGGATATACCTTAATTATGTTATTTTTTTCTTGTGGATAACTATTGTTTGATTACATTTTTTATAAAAATAATTCTATCATAAGCTGACTTAAATAGATTTTATAGGGGAAAAAAATGGCAACAGTTAATGATACTGAATTTTCAGATATATACATTATTCCTGATGGTTCTGCTTTTATATGGGGGCAAAAAACACCAAGCGGATTAGTTCCAACCCATCCTGATGATTACGAAGAATTTTATCAGGCATTGATTGATACATACGATGGCGAAAATCCAAGTTATCTGGTTAAATATAAAGGTCTTAACTATCGTGTGGAACGCACGGTGACGCTTGACGGACAGCAATTCTGTGCACGTAAAATGCCACACAAAATTCCGAATATTAACAAATTGGGAATAGACGAGAGATTGTTGAACTATTTAAAATCATTAAGCGGTGCTTCCGGATTAATTTTATTGGCAGGAACGACCGGTTCCGGTAAAACCACCACCCTATCATCTTTATTAAAAGAGTATCTAGAGCGCGACGGAGGATATGCATTTACTCTTGAAGATCCGGTGGAAATGCCTTTGGACGGGACTTATCTCACGCCTAACGGAGAATTCGGAATTTGCAAACAAATGACTCCTCCGGGCGGCTCTTGGGAAGCAGGACTTCGTTCAATGTTGCGTTCTAAACCTCGTTATGTTTACCTTGGTGAGATTCGTCAGCCGGAAATTGCTTCTGAAGCTCTTCGTGCTGCTATTTCTGGTCACTTGGTATTATCCACAATTCACGCCAGCACCGTTAGCGATGCCGTTCAATCTATCGTCAAATATGCAGCTGCAAGCGGTATTTCAGAAGAAATGGCTTATGATTTAACCGGTAATGGTATTTTAGCCGTATTGCACCAAACTTTAATAGGTGTGCCTAAAAAACCAAAAATTGAATATGTTTTTGCTAATCCGGATACTTCAGCCGGAGATCAAGTTCGCGGTATTATAAAGAGCGGAAAGCTTAACCTCGCCACGACAATTGAAACGCAAAGAATTCGTCTTACTCGCGGTATTCCGCTGTTTGATTAAAAAATTAAAAATTTTTATTAGCAGCCGATAGTTTCGGCTGTTTTTTTTATAAATATTTACAATTTATCAATATATACTGTGTTAGCATAATCTATGTGGTATAAATTATAAGGATGATTGCACAATGAGCGATATAGACAATATAACGGAAAAGGCACAAAGCGTATTGGAAAGTTTCAAAAAAGTATTTTCATTGCTTAAACAACGTAAATGGTTTGCCGCATTTAAGGAGTGTTTTTCATTCATTAAATTAGTTTACCGCAACCACCTAAAAGGTAAATATTTTGTGATAAAAGGCAAAAAAATACCTCGCACTTTGGTAGCTGTTATTGCCTTATTGCTTTTATACAATGTATTACCTTCAGCAGAGAAAAAAATGACAGACGAACAACCTATTGCCGAAGCTGCTGACGTAAAAAAAGAAGCTAATATTTTCGATAAAAACGGATTAAAGGTATATGATTTACGCAAATGCGAAACAGAAGATACTGCCGGAGTTTGCGGTAAAATAGAAAATCATGGTGATAATGATTTCAGCATTGTAAAAGTAGTGTTAACTTTCCACGCACCCGACGGAACCATTATCTACGAAGGCGGCGTAGAAGCTAGTGACGTAAAATCGCATACCCGTATAAAAATGATGGCTCCCTGCCCTGAAGAATTTTCATATTTCAAGCTTAAAGAAGTTAAACTTGATGGTAATCAAGAAGCTGAATAATCAGCTTCTACTTATATAAAGCCATCACTAATAGTAAGCTTAAACCTATCGGTGCTACATAGCGTAGCGTGACCAAAAAGTATCTGGTAAATAAATCAGAAACGTATGCACTGCGGCGAATATTATGTATAATCGGTTTCATTGCCTTGTAACCTACAAACAGTGCCATTGTTAAAGAAACTATGGTAGCCGTATAAGTTGAAGCCAACCAATCAAACAAAGTAAACAAATCGCGTCCGAAAACTTTTATATCGGCAACTCCCGAAAAAGATACGGCAACTGCCGTAAATCCGGCACCGGTAATCAACATTACCAATAAAACGGACTTGAAGCGTGAAAATTTATATTTATCCATCAACAAATTAGCGAGCATTTCAAAAATAGACATCGTTGAAGTAATGGTAGCCAATGTCAACAATAAATAAAACGCTAAAGACCAGAATCTGCCTCCGGATAGTTGTTGAAACACGTGCGGCAAACTTATAAAAGTCAAACCTGGGCCGGAAGACACCGAAACTCCGGCGGCAAAAATAGCCGGAATGATTATAAATACGCTTAATAACGCTGCTAACGTATCAAAAAATTCAATATGTCTTACAGCCTGAAAAAGATTATCTTTTGCCGAAAAATAAGACCCGTAAACCAATAAAATACCAAACCCCAAAGAAAGAGAAATAAAAGCTTGTCCCAATGCGGCCGTAAATGTTTCAAACAAAGGAGTAAAACTAAAACCGTCTTCGGTAAATCCCAAATGTTTCATATCCAAAGTCAGCAAAAAATCAAGCCCTTTACCTGCTCCGTCCAATGTTGCCGAACGGATGCTCAGTGCAATAAAAATAACAAACAACACAGGCATCAAATAAAGGCTGGTCTTTTCCAAACCTTTTTTTACTCCGCCGATGACAATTAAAGCGGTAACCAATAAAAATATCATACCGTTGCTGAACTGAATGGAAAAACTTTTGGTTAAATTTTCAAATTCGCTGGTCAGGTGTTCCTGTTTAATCAGCATAAGATTACCGCTTAAGGCCTCTAAAAAATAATAAAGAACCCAACTTGCCACCAAAAAATAAAAAGAAAGGCACATAATAACGCCGATAACGGCAAACCAACCACCGAAAAAAGACCACCATTTAAGGTGTTTCATACCGACGTTTTCACCGATAATTTTATAAGCATCAACACAGTTGCTTTTAGAAGTTCGGCCAATTGCAATCTCCGATACCATAAGCGGATTACATATAAACAGCAATATCAGCAGATACATCAAGATAAAACTCAAACCGCCATACTGCCCGCACAAATACGGAAAGCGCCAAATATTGCCAAGTCCGATGGCCGAACCGGCGGCAGTTAATATAAATCCCCATTTGCTGCTGAAATTTTCTTTTTTCATAATTTTATCTTTCTTTAATGTTACAATTTTTGCCTATTATAAAAATTTTTAGCGAAAATAACATATTGAAAATAAAATATAAACAGATTTAAAAAAGAAAAGCCGCTCCTTTTTAGGGAGCGGTTTTTCTTATGTTACGGAGATTATTCTACCTTCTCATACGAACTGATAGCGATTACCTTAGCGTCGGTCTTATTGAAAGAAATCTTAACCTTTTTGGCATCCCATCTTACTTCTGGAATAATGCCGGAATAGGTATAGAAAGTCTTGCCTTCCTGTCCGCTCAAGCGGAAGTAGTAAGCACTCCCCTCTCGTACTTTTTCCAACACTTCTGCCTCAATCGTAACTTCCAAACGCTTATCGGCGGTCTGGAATTTTTGAGACTTAACTGCCATGTTCTTATGATAAGACTCAATATAAGCGGCCTTTGCCTCTTCCAAATTTTCACCGACACCCACAACATCTTTGCTGTCTGCCGAACAAAAGGCATAGTACTTAACTGTCTTATCGGCATTGGCAATAAATGTGGCGAAGTAGGTATTCATACCTTCTATATTGTAATATATCGGTTCAGTAAGATACAACACCTCGTTGGTCAGTGACAAAGATAAGTCTCGGTCACCGTCTTTGCCCTTATAGGTTACGGTCTTCAATACCCTAACTGCTTCTTCTTCTGAAATACCGTCACGACGATAATATGTTGCTTCGCCGGTACGAATATTTATAAGCATGTAACCTTCAGTATCAAAAGTAGCAGTCTGAGCCTGAATACCTACATAGTAGTGGCAACCTTTTTTGGTCTGGACTATGTCCATACCTTTACAGGCCTGAAGCAAACCTTCGTTATTGCTCCAGTGGATATAACCGTTCTTATAATCTCCCCATGTGAAAAGGCGGTCATAAACCATATCCTCGGGATAAATGCGGTTCACAAACGCAGGTGCATCCTGCGGAGCATACCACTTAATATCGCCTGTCTGAACGTCAACAACTGCAACGCCGGTTACGTCCGGTGTAGAAAGACCAACCTTATGTTCCATAGTTGTTACAGGAGCATAAGGACGACCGTTTTCATCCAGTTCTACATTGAAGTCATCTAGAATAACAGATGTATAACCGTTGAAACGGAGATGTCTCTCCAGATTACAACTAAAATTGGCATCCGGAGTATAAACGAGCTTAATAGGCTCATTATTGACTTCGGTTATCACGTAAGACTTGTCTTTATCGGTTGCGTCAACCAGCACATAGGCCGGTGACCAAGGCTGGGCTTTCCAAGTCCAAAATCCCTTATGTTCAAGAATACCGACATATACCAAATGGTTATCATAATCTATCCGTACTTCATTGCCGTCAAAGGTCTTAGCGGTAAAGTGTCCGCTGAAACTCTGCTTTGTAAGTGATCCGACATAGTAGGTGTTTTTCAAATCACCCATTTTTGTCAGAATAACTCGCTCGGCAACTCCCGGAGACACCGTGCACATTTCCTCTACCGGAATTGGTGAGAAGACAGCAGTAGCACCCTTGGTATCCTTTTTCACATCAACAGTATCAACAACATTAAGCAGCTGCTGCTGATAACTGGTGTGGAAGAAGTCCCAAGTATAGATGCCTGAAGCAATCAGCAAGGCAACGCCACCCAGAGCACTCCAAAAAGCATACTGCCAAACC
>JAFUXW010000066.1 GCA_017477035.1 Alphaproteobacteria bacterium
TGCATGTCGGTTGCAATCTGAAGATTGCCGGTTACTACGGTTTCCGCACCATGCGAGTTCTACTCGATATGCGCATTACCGATCCGACAGATGAAGTGATTGCTCGTGCCAAGGAGGACTTTGTTACGGCCATTGATGTCGTATGCAGCAACATCAAGCGTATCACCCATGAATGCGCCAGCGATCGCCGCATGGAAACCTCTCGTCAGCGTGCCATGGCACAACGACTTGCCATTTCCAACGAGCAGTTGCTCAAGACCGTGGAAACCGCGTGGTTGTATTTGAAACGCGGTATCAGCTATGACAACAATCGTTGCATCAACAAGATTTGGCAGCTTGATGCCGTTGATGTCCGCGACATGGCAGAGAAGATTTTCGCCCAGAAGCTCACGCTTGTAACCTACGGCATCGAGAATGTCGACTATGAAGATATCATCGAGAAGATGAAATAATCTTCATTGACTTTCAAAAAGGAGTTTGTATAATGCAAACTCCTTTTTTAGTTATATGCAGAGAAAAAAATGGAAATTTTAATTGACACCGTTATTGATAATTTAAAACTCTTCCCCTTTTTGTTCATTACCTATTTATTCTTAGAATATTTAGAGCACAAAACTTCTGATAAAGCGACTGAATTTATCCGTAAAGCCGGTATAGGAGGTCCATTAATCGGTGCTTTATGCGGTATTTTACCGCAATGTGGATTTTCTGTGGCAGCTGCCAACTTTTATGCTGCCAGAATCATTAGCTTGGGAACACTCATTGCCGTCTATCTTTCCACCTCAGATGAAATGTTACCTATTCTGATTTCCAATGCCGTCTCCGCTAAAATTATTGCGGCCATTTTAACTTATAAAGCATTATGCGGGATGTTTTTCGGTTATATAATAAATTTTATCTGGCATAAGTACCATTCAAAAGAAAACATTGATATAGAGCAACTTTGTGAAAACGAAAATTGTCATTGTGAAGAAGGTATTATTAAACCGGCATTACACCATTCAGTGAGGATAACTTTATTTATATTTGTTGTCACGCTGATACTCAATTTTGCCATAAACAAAATGAATATATCGGAGTTAACAACATACTTACAACTTCCGCTTTTAGGGGAATTATTAAGTGCTCTTATAGGTTTTATTCCGAATTGTTCATCTTCCGTTATTTTGACGCAACTGTA
This sequence comes from Alphaproteobacteria bacterium, assembly GCA_017477035.1. Lineage (GTDB taxonomy): Bacteria > Pseudomonadota > Alphaproteobacteria > RF32 > CAG-239 > RUG410. The sequence goes on from JAFUXW010000066.1 coordinate 1,181, forward strand.
TTTGGAAAACTATATCAATATCGGGACTTTACTAAGTGGCTCTTTGGTCAGCAGCGGAGTCGGTATTTTGGTATTGTTTCGCGTTAACCGCCGCTTAAAAGAAAATATTTTTATTTTGGCGCTTCTCTATATATGCGGAGTGTTAGGCGGTCTGTTAAGCCACTTGGTATTTATAATTTAACATTAAACATATATCTATACTTTCCGTTCCAAAACATAATGCGGATAATAAATACCGGAAGCATCATACTCTTCCTCCTTGATTATTTTAAACCCGAACTTGGTATAAATGTGCATAGCAATATCATTACCGGCTTTCACACCGATAGTCATCGGCTCATTATAGGTATCAATTATATGCTTAATCAGTTTTTGTCCGATACCCTGATTGACATATTCCGGTAAAACATAAAGCATTTTAATCAACTTCTTTTCGTTCCAATAACTTATGTATGCAACGCTATTTCCGTCTTTAACGTAAATATAGGTATCAAAATTCGGATAAGAATAAGTTATCACGCGCTCATAAAGTTTTTTCCAATCATCATCCGATAAATTATCGGTTGAACGTAGTGAACGGTCAAAAATCATCATCAAATCCGGCCAGTCCGACACATTAGCTTTTTTAATAATACCCTGCATTATCTTCCCTTTCATAGTTGATTTAAGTACCATTCAGCGAATTTTAGCGAGCCGCTTGTCCGCTTTTAATTTTTCCACTTCTATAACGCACTTTTTATAAGCATCTGCATCTTTACCAAAGCGACTTGCTATTTCAGCCAATCGCTCATCAAAAGTAAAATTTTCTCCGTTTGGTCCTGTAGACATATCAGCACAATTTAAAATAAACAACTCATCGGACATATTATCAACCGTTTCATCACCATGAAGCGCTACTTCTTAGTAATAGCGAAAATTGTTGCGCTTTAGTATTTCTCCTCCGACTGCAGCATGAGAAGCATTACTTTCCATAAACTCATAGCCCATATCGTGCAACATGCCCAGTAAAAACATATCTTCGGCATATTTGCTGTCATCAGGCTTAAATTTTGCGGCATATTTTTTGCACTTTCGCGCCACTCCCAAAATATGCCGCCATCTGTTTTCACTTATCATATTTATCCCCGTTTTTTCTGTTACATAACGGATAAATCATCAAATTTCGACTAATAGAAATAGTAGCGAGCCCCGATTGTCATTTCTTTAGAATTTTTATAGGCTTTGCTATCAGTCAACGAATAGCGAAACATTGCTCTAAAGCCCCACTCCGGTGAAGGATTAAGTTCCCCGCCAAACCCTAAACGTAAATCATTACCATCATCTTTTAGCATTTTGCCGTTATATTTTAATTTGGCCGAAATTCTACCATATCCGATTGACCCCAAAATTGTTCCCTGTGAAAGATTTACGGCGTTAAGCAAAACATCTGCCCCAAAACCATATATGCGGCCACGTGAGGTTACACCATCTACAGTTTCTTTTTTCTTTAAAGAACGCTCAGTAAACAATTCAACCGCACCAAAATCCATAAATTTGAGACCGGCTACAATATTACCCACATCATAACTATCCGGATATTTGGCACTCACGTTCGGGGACATATTGACATAATCAAAACCAACATAAGGCAAATATTCTCCGGCATTTGCGGAGGCAGAAAACATAACGGCCGCTGCCGTCAACAATAACAACTTTTTCATTTTATTTCTCCTTCTTATGACATAATTTATATACCTAAAAGTATAACGTTTTATTAACCGGACACAAAAAAACTCCGTAAACAAAAGTTCACGGAGTTTTTTTCATCACACACGCTCGGCAATGCAGTCAATTACTTCACCGAAGGTGTAATCACTTAAATTGCAACCGGACAAATCAATATCAAAACAATGCTCAATCTCACAAGTAAGCTCCTCAACATCCATGGAATCGAATCCCCAATCCCAAAAAATCCTCTCTTCCTCAAGCATTTTGGAATAATCGGTTTTCACACCCATATCACGTAGAAGCTTTATCAGTTTTCCCTTGACTTCTATACGACATTGATGCCACACCACTTTTCGGCAAAGCTCTCCGACTGTCAGGTTTTGAACCATACCGACTTCAAGATAACCGATACTGAACTTCCTTTCCAAAACATCAATCAGCGCCAATATCTCCAGACTCTCCAGTCCTAAATCAGAGATAACCACCTCGGGACCAATCTTAACATCGCTTGATTTGTCGGAGGTCTGTGCATTTTGCAAACTATCCACCAATTGCTTTATGGCAGATATTACTTCCGATGTAAGTTTTTCTTTATCCATATTCATTGAGTTAAAAATAATACCCTAAAACAAAAAAAGCAGCTCAGACCAACAAAGGTCGGGCTGCTTTAAATAGAGAATAAAAGAACTGATGAACGGGCGCCATCCGGTCTAAACGACGGGAAAATGGCAAAACCCGAATCCGTAAAGCCTCAGACGACGCCTACCGATTCATCCAAAATAAGGGACATATATAGAAGTTTTTAATTATCCTTCCTCGGCGACGGTGTGCTTGCGAACCTTACGATGCTTGGCTGCATCACGCTCACGTTGGTACTCCGTCTGATAATGTGTCTTTTTGAACTGCCCTTTTTCTTTTTTGGCATTTTTAACTGCCTTCTGTGCTTTGTTTGCCATACTCTTTTAATTTTAATTAAACGATAAATAATACACATATGCTTAAATTTCTTAATATGTGGTAATACGACTATATCGATTATTTGTCAATAGGCGCGACGCTTTTTTTTGTAAAATATTTCTTAAATAGAAAAATTTATGCGCGGCGGTGCGTATCAGCTCTTTTAATGTGGCAAATGCGACGCAATTTTTCGACGACGTGTACAATAAGGTACACGAGGAAAAAAATTGCAAGCAGATGCCCATTAAAAGAGCTTATTTATTATTTGATGTATGGAAGAGCGTTTACTAAATCCTCTTCTGTATTTATGTCTGCGGGGGCTTCTTCAATAAGCTTGATGTGATCAATCAACATAGCTCTAATATCCATACCATTTTCCAAGGCTCGAAGTTGTTCCAGAGCCTCGCGTTTTTCCAATACTCCGGTCGGAAGTGATACCATTTTCTGTAGCGATGAAGCCTTAAACACATAAATTCCGATATGATAGTATAAATCTTGATTCAGACATTTTTCCGGATTACGGGTATACGGTGCAGTTGCTCTGGTGAAATATAAACAACGTCCTTCTTTTTCGCCTTCTTTCAAGCCCATAATGATTTTAACAACGTTTGGATTATTTTTATCTTCTTCTGATTTAATAATCATTCCGCAAGTGGCAATATCGCACCCCGTGCGCTGAATCATTTCAACCAGTGGCATAGTTACTTTCGGATCTACATTTATATTATCACCTTGAAAATCTACCACAATATCATATTTAGAGCCATCCGGATCCAAAATTTTCAAAGCAGTGGCAATTCGGTCAGTACCACTTGGCAGATTAGGATCAGTTAAAATAGCAGTTGCACCGAACTTTTTACATTCGTCAACAATTGCCTGATCTCCGGCTGCAATAGCAATATCCGTATCCAGTGCATTTTTAACATTTTCATACACACGTTGTACCATCGTTTTGCCATTAATCACACGGAGTGGCTTATTAGGTAATCTGGTTGCGGCCAATCTGACCGGCATTAAAGTAATTACTCTGCTCATTTCACTAGTCCTTTCTTTAAATTATGCCATATTGCGGATTTTGCATTTCCGCAGTTAATTCTTGCTTTATTTTTTCAATAATTTCAGCCTTCTTTTTCGGTTCATACTTCGCACTTGCCGAATTCCACACTGTTCCCGGCCAATCCGGATCTCCTTTTTTGCGGCACACAATATGCACGTGAAGTTGTGGTGTCATATTTCCTATCATTGCTACATTATCTTGGTCACAAGGAAACAGTTTGAACATCACTTTTTCGGCCAAAGCGATTTCCCGCATAAGCTGGAAGCGTTCTTCCATTGTTAGATTGGTCATATTCTTGGTATTTTCTTTCATCGGTACTAAAAATATCCACGGATAATACTCATTATCTTCAAACAAAACACGGCAAAGTTTCAAATCCATAATATAATCTTTTGCCGCTAATCCCGACACCAATTCAAAAGCCATATTATTTTCCCCCTACGCTTTTAATTTGTATAATTTGGTTTACATCAATATTCTCAATTTTGCAAAGGCTTTCTACCGACTTACCATTTAAAATTTCTTCTGCTGTAACTCCAGTTTCAACACATAATATCGGGGTAATTCCTGCATTTATGCCCCCTTTAATATCCGTGCGGACCGTATCTCCTACCATACAAGTACGTGATTTATCAAGTTGCACTCCTTTTTCCTGTAACACCTTGAAAGTGTAATCATAAATATTTCTATGCGGTTTTCCAAATTCCAAAACTTCAGCTCCGCGTTGTCTGAACATTTCGGCGATTGTGCCGTTTCTTACCACAAACACGGCCGGCGCATCCGGAATTAACGGATGGCCTTCTTTGGCTGTAAAATCCGGATTCGCATTTAATACAGGCTTATGTAAATATACAGCTTCATCAACAATTTCTTTGAATGGTTCCAATGTCAATGTATCCCACATTTTCACCCCGTTACTTTCATCATTTTTAACCGGCCAATATTGATCTTGATATTGCGGATATTTTGCCACATCTTCAGCAAATAGAAACGGAACTCCGCAATATACAAAATCAGCTTCTTTCAAATTTTCGGTTATTGTATATTTGCTATCTTTGAATGCTTTTTTATGTTCAAGTCCGATAACATAGTATTTTAACGGATTCGGACAACATTCGAATTTTATGTTTCCCATCAACAAATGAGAACGCAATAAATCACCGGAAGTTACAATGTAGTTATAATCTCTATTCTGAAGCAAACCGCGTTTTGTATAGCTGGTAATTATATCCTTCTGGAGCATCGTAGTATTGGATATTATTGCCACCGTTTTACCCATACATACTAATTGTTCCATTGTTTCACGGCTACTTTTATAAAATCCGTTACCTTCCCAGAACACACCATAGGCATCAAACAAAAATAAGTCAA
>JAFUXW010000067.1 GCA_017477035.1 Alphaproteobacteria bacterium
AAATATAAAAAAATACATTGGCAGATATAACAAAAAAATTTTGGTACGCTTGAAACAACTTAAGGGAACTCCGTATTCAATTGCTGCAGGATTTGCTTGCGGTGTAGCCGTTTCGTTTACACCATTTATAGGGTTTCATTTAATTATAGCTGCCGTTACTGCTTGGATTATTCGAGGTAATATTCTTTCTTCAGCTATCGGAACTCTGATAGGTAATCCTTGGACATTTCCTTTTATTTGGGTGGCAGTGCTGTCTACCGGTAATTATGTGTTAGGAAACAGCGCAATAAGTGATGTGAATTTTTTAAAAATATTCGAAAAATCCGGCGAAGCCCTAATAACATTTAACTTTAAAAATTTCGGACGGGACGTATGGCCGATAATTTATCCGATGATGATAGGCTGTATTCCTTATTATGTTGTTTCATGGTTTATTTCATATAAATTAATAAAATCGGCAATGGATAAACTGGAAAAAAGGCGATTGAATCGTTTATCGTTAAGGAGCAAAGAAAAATGATACTCGGACTTGGATGCGATATTATTAATATTGAACGACTGTTTAAATCAAACCGATTCTTACATGACTTCAAAAATAAGATTTTAGGCGAAAATGAATTAAATGAGCTTAATACCCAAATTATTGACGATGATAAAAAATTTGCTTGCATACTGGCTAAAAGATATGCCGCTAAAGAAGCGTTCGCCAAAGCTTTGGGATGCGGATTTCGGGACGGCTTATTTTTAAAAAATATTGAAACCTTACACGACAAATTCGGTAAACCTTACTTAAAAATCAGCGGAGAGGCTCAAAAAAAACTTAATAATCTTTCTACTGCCGCAAAACTTCACATTTCCTTGAGCGATGATTACCCTTATGCTCAAGCGACAGTAATTATCGAAGGATAGGATATAAATGCAAACTTACTTAATCCTGGGCAACATCTTTTCTTTACTTTCGGAAATTTGCATTGATATTTCGGTTTTAAAGAAAAACAAAAACGACCTGAGATACTGGCAGGTTATAGATGTTATTTTTTGTATTTTATCAAATATTGCTCTGTATACCTATGCCGCTTTAACGACCAATTCCGTTGCACTTATCAGAAATATATTAGCCTATAAAAATAAGCTGACAAAAAAAACAACTTGGATTCTGTTCGTCTTATGTATTATTGTCGGTTTGTGGGCAAACAACCGCGGAGTCATCGGTTTATTTCCTATAATTGCTTCTGCCAGCTACACAATTTTTATGTTCACAACAAAAAATGAACAACAAATGCGCTGGGCATTGTCTTCTAACTTAATTTTATGGTTTATACATGATATTTATGTTCAAGCATACCCTTCGGCTCTAACCGATATAATTTTAAGTATTTGGACTTTTATGCAGATTTATAAGTACAGAAAACAATAAAAATATCAAGTCTATTCGCCGTTAGGAAAAATTATCCTTTCTTATCATATTAACAATAGTAATATTATTGCGGCGATTAAATAAAGAATGAGAAACATAATATATTTATTAGATACTTTTTCAGCAACTTTACTGCGATATACAACCGGAAACAGTATATAAATCAATAAATATATACTTCCCCAGAACCCCATATATCTTTCATAATCCTCGCTTTTTAATACCCACGAAGTAATTAATCCTAAAGTAAATGGGATCATTAAAATGCCGGTTGTGAAATAAACTATTTTTTTTATGCTGTTCATGCATACCTCTCCTGACTAAATGTAACAAAATCAGCATCCAAAGGCAATATAAATATTACCTTTGGATGTTTTTTTATTTAACAAAAAAGTGCAACAACACATAAAAAAACTCGTATAACGAGGATAGTACGCAGAAAGTCTTCTTGTGCGGTGTACAACAAATACAACCTCACGCAAAATTCTTTTTAAAGAGTCAGATGCGCTGTAATTTTTTGACGACGTGTACAACAAAGGTACACTATATCCGGCACGGCTTAACGTAAAAGCCTTTTTAGTGAGTCAGATGCGCAGAAAGATTTTTTCGACGTGTACAACAAAGGTACACGAGAAAAAATCTTTCAAGCAGATGAGCAATAAAAAGGCTTTTATATTTCTTTGCGGGCGGATAAAGCCAACTGTATAGTCCCGTCATCCATATAATCAAGTTCACCTCCCATCGGTAGGCCTTGAGCTAAAGTGGTAACTTTGAGCGGGTATTCTTTTAATCTGGATAATAAATAATGATTTGTAATTTGTCCGTCTATAGTAGCAGGAAGCGCTAAAATAACTTCTTTTATCTGCCCTTGTGATAATCGAGAAAATAACGACTCTATATTCAAATCTTCAGGGGTTACGCCATCCAAAGCTGAGAGAATACCTCCCAATACGTGATATTGCCCGCGATATACCCCAACGCGCTCCATAGCCCATAAATCAGCTACATCCTGCACTACACAAAGTGTCTGCATATCTCGCGACGTATCACGGCATACACTACAAGGTTCATCAGTATCAAAATTGCCACATATAGGACATTTTTTAATATTTTCCGCTACGCTCTGCAAACCACTGATGAGCGGTAATAACGAAGTTTCCTTCTTTTTCAGCAAATGCAAAACTATCCGTCGCGCCGAACGTGTTCCGAGAGACGGAAGTTTTGCAATTTGCTTTATTAATTGTTCAATATCTGTACCGGACAATTTTTTATCCTAAAAAGGAAGTTTCAAGCCGCCTAATCCAACACCATTGGTAGCTTCTTTCATACCTTCTTCCATCATTGCATCAACTTTTTGATGAGCATCGTTGTAGGCTGCAATAATTAAATCTTCCAAAACATCAGATTCTTCAGGATTTATTAAAGACTTATCAATGTTCAAGCTTTTAATTTCAGATTTACCATTTAAAACAATTTTCACCAAACCTCCGCCACTGGTTCCTTCGCGTTCTTCTTGCCCCAGCTTTGCTTGAGTTTCCTGCATTTTACGTTGCATTTGTTGAGCTTGTTTCATTATTCCTTGAATATTTAACATTACTTATTCCTCTTCTTCATTTTCTTCTAACATCGCATTAGCATTAAATTCATCCGGTTCACTATTTTCAGCTTCTTCAATACCTTTGCGAATGAATGTTTCTATTTTAGCACCATTAAACTCATCAAGTATAGCTTTGACTAAAGGATATTCAGAGATATTTTTCTTATCTCTATTCATTTCTCTTGCTTCTTGTTGAGCTAATGTTTCCCCGAGTGGTTCATAATCAATATCGAATTTCCAAATTTTAGAGGTTTCTTTTTCCAAAAAAGTTCTAAGATTCAGTATCAAATTTTTATCGGCTTTATCGGATAGCGCAATATGTAAATAACCATCGCTAAATTCCTTAAACGACATATCATTTTTTACTGCAAACAATAGCAAAGGTTGCTTTTTTGCAATCATAAACTTCATTAATTCAGCCGTGCTGTTGATAACAACCGTATCTACCTCATTACCAGAATTTAACTGTATTCCGTCTGAAACAGCACTTTCAGTTATTGTTGATTTTTTTTTTAATTCCTTCAGCAAATCTGCAGGAGTAGGAAGCGAGGCAGAAAATGCTATTCGTATCAAAATCATTTCCAGTGCATCTATTTGCACGATTGCATATTGAATCTCACTCACTCCTTTCATAAGCATTTGCCAAATTTTAGAAAGAATACTTATTGGAGCTGTGCATAATTTCTTGCACATTTCTTTATCAGTTTCGCTCAAGGAGGCATCATTGATAAATTCCGGCAAAATTTTAACCTTGGCAAGCAGATGAGTAATATCTATCATATCCTGCAAAATAAGCATCGGAGTTGCGCCGTTTATATATAATTCGTGTGTCAAGCGTAAAACTTCGGAAATATCTCCTTCAAGCAATTTTTCATATATAGAAAAACTTTGCTGTCTGTCTGCTAATCCCAGCATATTTTTAACAATATCTGCACTAATATTTCCATTACCTAAAACAATGGCCTGATCAAGCATAGAAAGTCCGTCTCGAGCAGAACCATCAGCAGCTCTTGCCACCATTTGCAAGGCCTGTGTTTCATACGCTACATTCTCGTTTTTCAAAATCTTTTCAAATAAATTCACCAAAGTTTCTATACTCAAGCGTTGTAAATCAAATCGTTGGCAGCGTGATAAAATAGTAACCGGAACCTGACGAATTTCCGTAGTGGCAAAAATAAATTTAACGTGCGCAGGAGGCTCTTCTAAAGTTTTTAATAAGGCATTAAACGCACTTTTGGAAAGCATATGTACTTCATCGATAATATATACTTTATAACGAGCGCTGACCGGTTTATACCGCACTCCGTCCAATATTTCTCTTATATCATCAACGCCGGTTTTTGAGGCTGCATCTAATTCTATAACATCCATGTGTCTGTCAGCGGCAATAGCTTTGCAATTTTCACATTCACCGCACGGATGAATAGTCGGTCCGCCGTTACCATCAGGTCCTATACAATTTATCGCTTTAGCAATCAAGCGTGCCGTAGTAGTTTTTCCGACTCCTCTGATACCGGTTAATATGTATGCATGGTGAAGGCGATTATTTTTAATAGCGTTGGTTAAAGTTTGCACCAAAGCATCTTGCCCAAGCAAATCCTCAAAGCTCTGTGGACGATATTTGCGAGCCAATGCTACATATTGATTATTATTTTCTTCCGCCATTATTTAAAACTCTTTGTTATAAGGCGAAGGAACTTGGACCTTATGCGAAATCGTTACGGCTGCTTCCTTCCGAACCTGACCGAGTTGGCGAAAACATAACCCCAAGCCCTTCATAAAAACTACACTATATAATGAGCAATTATACCCTTTTTGCAAGCAAAAAAATCAACTTATTACATACTTGTCAAAATGTTTTGCAGTTGTTCCGCACTCTTACCGTAAACTTTAGGCATTTCGACATATCCGTAACCGTAATAATTGTTTGATGATGCAGAATTTACTGAAGAATACGCACCATAAAATTGGCTGGGAGCGTTTTCCACCACCTTTTTACCTTCAGAAGTAACTTTTACCACATCAAGTCCGTGTTCATTTTGTCCGTCGGCAAAAATTCTGAAAGTTCCGCTCATCCCAACATAGCCCTCCGGACGAACAATATTTTCGTTTAAATAACCTTTATCCCTGGTGGCAAGTGAAGAAGCCAGAGCAATTGCATCATAAGCATATATACTCAATCCACTTGGTTTTTCACCAAACAATTCGTTATATTTTTGCGCAAAACTCTCCTGATTTTGTAAAGACATCACCGGATACACAGCCCCGTAAAGTTCGGTTTCTTTACTTAAATTACTGCTATCCCACATTGAAGTTCCCATAAACAACACATCAGGAGCGGAAACATCATAATAACTGAACATTGAAGAAATTGCCTTTAATCTGTTTCCGGTTTCCGGTATCAATAATGCATTAAAATCTACACCTCCGGTTTTCATAGCCGCAACCAACGAGGTGAAATCCATGCTATCCGGAGCATAAAAACCTACTTTCACCACTTTAACACCATTTTCACGTGCATTTTTCATAATTGAGCGAAACATATTAAGTCCGCTCTGATTATCAGGCAACACTGCAGCCAATTGAGTTCTGCCCTGCGAAGAAGCATATTTTACCATTCGGCTGATTTGATCGTTATTAAGCAGTCCTAAAGAGTAAACGCCCTCTTGTAACACTGCCGGAGATGTTGAAAAAGAAATAACAGGAATATTTTTACTTTTCGCTTCATTACTGATTGCCGATACTTCATCACTCAGCAGCGGTCCTAAAATCAAATCACTATCCGCATTAATCGCATTTTCAACCGCGACACGCGCACCACTGCTGGTACCTTTGGTATCATAAAACTGCACAACCAAATTATTATTATTGATATCTCCTATCGCCATTGTTGCGGCATTTTTCATACTTTGTCCCATTGAAGCAACACTACCGCTGAGCGGGAGCAACATAGCCACTCGAAAACTTCCGGCGTTTCCCAAGTCAACGTGAGAATAATCGGTTGTTTCTGCCGAGCGCGTCAAGTGATTATCCGGCAAATAATTATAATAAGATTCCGAATATGATGAGCGACGCCACAATGTGCAACTGCAAATCAAAAAGCACACTAAAATAACACTAATTTTTTTTAACACTTGCTTTTTTCCTCAAAATATCAAACAATGCCTTATCAATAAACCCAAAACACTTGTTTGTAAAGTTAAAGTTTAAGAAAATGTTAAGAAACGGTCTTTATATCATCGCCACCCCGATTGGCAATTTGCAAGATATTTCGGCTCGTGCCGTAGAAACACTGCGTAATGCTGATATTATTGCTTGTGAAGACAGCAGAGTATCTAAAAAATTATTCTCGCTTTTAGGTATCAGTATAAACAAAAAATTCATTTCATACGAAGATCACAGCGAAGAGCAAAAGGCACAAATGATTATTGATTTAATCAATCAAGGAAATTCGGTTGCACTTATTTCTGATGCTGGCTCCCCTCTGATTTCGGACCCCGGATACAAACTGGTTAATTTATGCCGAAAACAAAATATTTACGTTACCTCAATTCCCGGGGCTTGTGCCGTTATTACCGCATTACAGCTTTCCGGATTGCCTACCAATCGGTTTATGTTTGCCGGATTTATACCTAACAAAGAAAAAGCGCGGTCGGATTTATTTGAAGAGCTGAAAAATATTAATGCGACTCTGGTTTTTTACGAAACAGCGCCTCGCTTATTAAAAACCCTACTGACGGCCGCTAAAATATTCGGTGAACGCGAAGTGGCTGTTTCACGCGAATTAACCAAAATGTATGAAGAAACCGTATGCGGAAATTTTACGGATGTTATAAATCATTTCAACCAAAATGAGCCACGCGGAGAATTTGTATTAACAATTGCTTATCAACAGGAAAAGCAAGCTTCGGCAATTGATATAAAAGAAATTCTTCGCAAACGTCTTGCTAAAACTTCGCTTAAAACGGCGGTAAAAGAAATCTCGGCAGAATATAAACTTGCTAAAAATGATGTCTACTCCTTAGCGCTGGAGCTAAAAAATGAACAACTATCATAAAGGAAGATTAGCAGAATTTTTAGCTCGTTTTTATATGATTATGCACGGCTATCGCATACTTGAACGTAACTATATAATCGGCAAAGGAACAACAGCGGGAGAAATAGACTTTATCGCAAAAAAAAGAAATTATATTGTTTTTGTTGAAGTAAAACAGCGGCAAAATTTAGATTCTGCCGCATATGCTATTACTTCTAAACAACAGCAAAGGCTTATCAGAGGAGCTGAATGTTTTATAAGAAATAATCAGAAGTACCAAGGATTTGACCTTCGTTTTGACGCAATTTTAATAACTTTACCTTTTCAGATTAGACACATAAAAAATGCTTGGACAGCATAGATGTATATTTTTTTCATTTCTGCTTGCATTGCCGATTCGCTTGTGATATATATTGAATTGTTGTAATAAAAAGGAGCTTTGAGCAATGATAGAAATGCCGGAAAATCTAGTAGAAATGGCGCTCAAAACTATGGGCGACCGTTGGAAAGTTATGATTATACAAGAACTGATGGACGGCACCAAACGCTTTGGTGAAATTAAAAAAGAGCTTGGCGACATTACGCAGAAGGTGTTGACTGCAAATTTGCGTGCATTGGAAGAAAAAGGAATTTTGATTCGCACTGTTTATGCGCAGATTCCGCCAAAAGTAGAATATACATTGACCAGTATCGGATACAGCTTAAAACCGGTATTGGATTCGATGCGCCAATGGGCGGAAGAATACTACGACCAGAATGTTAAAAATCTGGTTCCGAATTTAAGTTAGAAAATTTATTGAAAAGCCTGCTGAAAAGCAGGTTTTTTTTATACCTGTTTAAAAACTCGTAGGCGCTCGGTTTTTTACTCAAAACCCGAGCGCCTATCTAATTCACCTACTTTCGGCCAAAGGTGATAACCTCTTGACCTGTAGGGGTCGATGTTTTTTCCGCATCGGATTCGGATGCGGAGTTCATTGCCAGAGCGTTGGCATTGGCTTTCGCCTTTGCCTGAACTGCCTCAATCATCTGAGACAGTTTGCTCTTTAGCGGTGCGCTAGCTTCTGCAACTTCTCCCTTAAGAGGAGTGTCACGAGAGACAGTCTCAAAGACTGTTATCTCTCTCGTCAAGCCGGCAAAACGAGATATTTGGACGTGCTGTCCAGGTAGGACAGTCAACCATGCCAAGTCCGGGTCAGAGAATCTGTACCCGTTTGTCATAGTAACCAATGGCATATCGTTCACCAACTCCGGCTCACCATACACCTCAAACACATACTGTGCAGGGGTATTAAAGTCAGCCTTGGCAAAGACTGTACGAATGTCACCCACTGACACCACCTCATAGGCGGCTGGGTCACTCTCCACGATCTTGTAGACTAGTGGAGAAACCTGAACCTCGAAAGAGTCAGTCTGGACATAGAACAGTTGAGTCTGATTAGCCTGAGGCACTGTTCGTACACTCTTAATCTCGTTCACGACCTGTGCAACGCACATGGAATACACCGTTGCGAAAACGGCAACCATTAAAAACTTTTTCATAAACTATTAGTGATTAAATTATTTTTAGTTTTAAGTGGTTGCATCGTCCGCTGACAATTATAACCACAATACATATACAATATCTTATCCTATCGCAGTTATAGTAACACATTGTTTTTGCGATTGCAACAACTTTTTTGTCAAAACTTAAAAAATATATAAAATGTATTGTTTTCCATCTATTACAAGTCAAAATAAAGAATATTTATTGTTATTTTTCGTCTGGAATTTAAATACAGCATTATCCATAAGCGTTTTTAATGCGGCAGATGCGAAGAAAGATTTTTCGCCGTGTACGGCAATCTCACATAAGCGTTTTTAATGTAACAGGTACGCAGTTTGCCGACTGTCGCTGTGTACAATACTTCACGCATAAGCTTGAATAACGACGTAAATGCGAAGTAACTTTTCGACGACGTGTACTGCATCACACATAAGCGTTTTTAATGAGGCAGATGCGAAGAAAGATTTTTTCGCCGTGTACAAAAACAGTACACAAGAAAAAATCTTTCAAGCAGATGACCATTAAAAACGCTTATTAAGCGACTTTGGCGTTGAAGAGAACACTACTTCCCTCTATCTCACCTTCAGTACCGGAAGCGCACTGAGATAATACCTTAACCGCCAAAACTTGCTCGGCAATATAGCTTTCGTTTTCAGACAAGGCCTTTGCCAATTCGGCATCATTTGTTTGATAACAAAGCTCTATGCGGTCAGAAATATTAAAGTCTTTATCCTTACGCAAAGTCTGAACCATACGCACAAAATCACGCGCCATACCTTCACGTTTAAGCTCATCGGTAACATTGGTATCTAATGTCAAAACCGCTTTATTATTATCGAAAGCTTGCCCTGCGACTCCGGATTTCATATCCAAGCGAACTTCAAATAAATCAGAAGTCAAAACCTTACCTCCTATAGAAAGTGTTCCATCTGCATTCAAGCTCCATTGACCTTGCTTATAAGCGGCCATCACTGCCCCCATATCTTTGCCCAAAGTCTTACCTAAAAGCGGAGTATAGAGATAAACATTCTTGGTTGCGTAATTAGCAAGATTATTGTCAAATTTCACTGTCTTAACATTCAGTTCATCTTTCACGATTTCCTGATATTCCGACGATAATTCAGCGCCGATTACGGTAAGTCCGGCAAGCGGTAAGCGATTGCGTAAATTATTTTCTTCACGAATAAATTTGCCGGTTGAACATAAGTCTTGCACAAAATCCATTTCTTTCATCAGTTTTTCATCTGATTTTATATCTGACAAATTCGGATAATCGCATAAATGCACCGATTCGTCACCGGTTAAATTCTTATACATATATTCGCAAATAAACGGCAT
>JAFUXW010000068.1 GCA_017477035.1 Alphaproteobacteria bacterium
ATGTGTCGGAACTGTAAAATCTCATCGATGATTTTGTTGCATACAGCCGACCGCGAATGAAGAAAATTGCCATGGAAGTTTCACTGATGCAACATACGAACGGCGACGTAACGAAAGTAGCTATGCTCATAGAATATTTCCAGTCATTGCACGATTCGTTATGCGAACTATGCAATTTTGTGCCGGAAGATAATAACCTAAGCCCCGCCGAAGAAGATTATTTGGCAAATGAACTGTGTGAGATTGCGGAGATAGCCGAACACAGAGATGATTTTTTAACAAGACTGTCACGGGAAAAAATTGCCGCATTACGCCAGCCGCTTAAACTGTTTCATCGCTTGGTCAATGATTTGCGCGATAAGGACAACGACATCGACTAATATATTCTTACAAACTTTATGGTTATTTGCCATCCGAGTCGGATGGCAAATTGAAAACCGCATATCTAAGACAGTTGAGTACAACAATCAATTTAGCAATGGATGATTAAGCAAGGTTTTGGCATTGGTTTCAATGGCAACGACTTTTTCTGCGATAGAGGCGACGTTTTTACATAAGGAGTTCAGTTCTTCCCGCAAAGCAGAAAGTTCTTCGCCGCGTCTGTCACCGTTAGCATCTTCGCGATGATTCTTCCGATTGTTACTCCGTCCGAAAAAATAATCTGCGGATATATCAAAGGTCATGCAAATTTTGTACAACAACTCAGTATTGAGGGCGCGTTTGCCGCTTTCGATAAGATAAATCTTCTGTTTGCTTATATCATTACCAAGGCGAGCAGCAAATTGCTCTTGTGTCAAGTTTTCTTCAAGACGTATCTTGGTCAATCTTTCGGCAAAAAAGGATTTTTGTTTGGGCGATATGCGCGGTTTCGGCGAAGATTTGCGATGTTGTTTGACCGTAGTTTTTTCTGTAATGTTATTCATGCTGTTTTCTCCGTTTCTTTCTGAATAGCTTTTGTATTATTTTAACGACTTTGACAATCACTGTCAAATAAAAAAAGGAGTAAAATATTATGTTTGATTTGGGAACTATTCTGCGCGATACTTCAAAACAGAGCAACAATGACGTAAATACAATTAAGGAATTGCCGATTGCCGACTTGGTGCCGAATCCCGAAAATTTTTACGGTATGCGTGAAATCGACGAGTTGGCGCGAATGATGACGTGGACTAAGGATATCACTCCTTTAACGGTGAAACCGATTGAAGACGGCAAGTATATGATTATAAAAGGACACAGAAGATTTTTGGCAGCGCAAAAAGCCATAGCCGAAGGTTATATCAACCGCACGACCTTGCCTTGCAAAATTCGCACTTATTCGGACATAACCTTTACCGGCGCAGACGGTAACAATCTTACCATCACGGCGGCAGATTTAGAACTTATGAATTTGGTTTTGGATAACAAAGGTCAGCATAGCAAGATGACTGTCGCAGAAATGGAAAAGGAATACTATGTGCTTTATCCGTTGGCAGAGAAAATCTTTGAATCTTTACCCAAAGAAGAACGCAAAGAAAAATGGCAGGGCAGCAAGCAATTATTCTTTGCACAAGAAATAATCGGTATATCTTACACGCAGTTTAGACGGCGCGAAATGTTAAGAAAACTTGAGCCGAAAGTAAAACAAGCTATCGACGACGGCGATCTTACCATGAGTTACGGGGTGGAGTTAGCTATCTTTGACCCGGAAGAACAGCTACAACGCCTTGAAGAAATCATAAACGGTGAACGAGTAGCAAACATAAAAGAAATACAGGAAGAAAAACGCCAGCGAGCTGCCGAGAAACGTAAAAATTCCCATTATGAGCAGATAGGTAGCGAACTTTTAGGCGATAAACAGGACGAACCCGATACTGAAACGGAAGACGAAAGCGACTTTTTTGATTTGCCTGAAAAAAAAATCGGGCTTGCCATCCGATTCGGATGGCAACAAAGAAGAAAATTTGTCATCCGAATCGGATGGCAAAACCAAAACCGAATACAACGGTGACTATGAAAAATATATCGGCGACGACGACTCTGATGTGGATAACTGTCACAGCGATGATACCGAAGATGATGAAAATGCTGATGCCACCGATAACGAAGAACCGACGCCAAAAGCATCGTCCGCCGCGCCGGCAACCGCAAATACGACGCCACCACAGAAACCGCTGTTCGTTTCCACTCCAATACCGTCCGATATTGGAAACCCCACTGAGGAGGCAACAGTTTGGTTCAACGATTCGGTGCTTAATGTATGCCAAATGATTATGCATGATGCAACCGCAAAGCAGCGTGAGGCAGCAGCAAAAGGTAACACGGTTGAGGCAAAACAATGGCAAGTCCGTCTTTCTGTTGCCGACTACCAATTTGAACTATTAAAATCGCGTATGAACGGCAAATACACAAAATAACTTTAAAGTAGAAAATATACAAGGATTTTTTAACAGCAAACTGCTTGTTATCTCTTATTTTTGAAAGATAATAAGCAGCTTTTGCTGTCTTTGAAGTGAAAACATAGTCGTGATGATGACGAAATGAACAACAAGACAAGATTTTTTTGCTTTTTTTTGAGTTAGAATTATTTTCGTCACAATACGGAGGTGTAAAAAGTGACAGAAAAACAACGAACAGGAGCCGTGATTGTATTCATTCTGTTTGTAGCGGCACTGCTAAATAACACTTGTATTATCTATCTGAATGTCAGCGGGAGTTTGCCGCGAGGACTTTATTTGCGGATACCGATATACAGAGAATGTTTTCGCCAAGGAGATATTGTTGTTTACGAGCCAACGGAAGAAGTAAAGTCGATGGCGGTCAAACGAAAATACTCTGCGCCGGACGGTTTATCAAGTATGACCTTTATGAAACCAATAGGAGCATTATCTGGAGATTCATATACATTATCGGCAAAGACGCTTGTTCTTAACATCAATGGTCGCTTTGTAGGAAAAGCCGAAAGATTTGACAGCTACGGTCAAGAGTTACCTTTGATGATAGGCAACCATACCGTTAAGAACGGTGAATTTCTGCCAATTTCTACTTATGCTGTCAACAGTTTTGATGGACGTTACACAGGAACTGTGCCTATACAAAACATAAAAGCACGGGTCATACCGCTTGTCGTTGAATGTTAGGTGAGAACTTTGAAGGATATTCAGAAAACATTTCGGTTCGCTAATTACGGCGAGTATATCGACAACGTATCAACATTGCGGGAAATATTGCAAACGGCGTTTGTCGATGATAATGCGCCGTTTATGTTGGCCGTGGATGAAGCAGTATGTAACACAGCAAAACATACGGCCAAAGAGCAAGACGGCATCGTTGTGGAAATTTTGCTTACAACCAATTCCGTAACCGTTACCGTAAAAGCTAAAACCTGTGCGTTTGATGCGCTGGAATATAG
>JAFUXW010000069.1 GCA_017477035.1 Alphaproteobacteria bacterium
AATAAACATATAACGAGGTCTGAAATGATTACCGATTTTATAAAATATGTATTTTTTACGTTACTGCTTAATCCGATGATATTGGTGGGTATTGCCATCGGAGTTTATATTATGCGCCATTATAACTACAGCAATATCCATTACATTATAAACAATAAAGCACTCATATTTACCATACTTTCATCTTCTTTCTTGTATGCCACATTGTTCACTCATGTTTATCATATAAACTCTACACGTATAAATTGGACAGCGACACTGGGGAAAATTTTTTTACATATATTTACTATTTTTATTTCGGCAACTTGCACTTGCTGCGTCATATACACACTAAGCCACGTTACTTACGGAAAAATTGATGCTTATTTACGTAACAAGCGTCCGATAACAACAGTAGATCAAAATACAGATTAAATTTTATCAATCCTTATCTGCATAAGGATTATTAGCTTTACGCACTGTCACTCGCAAAGGAATTCCACCCATATTAAAAGTGGAGCGCAAACTGTTTATCAAGTAACGCAAATAAGATTCCGGAAGTCCTTCCGGATTACTCGAAAAAATATAAAAAGAAGGAGGTCTGGTTTTGGCTTGGGTAATATATTTTAACTTAATTCTGCGTTTATTTTTACCAAGCGGTGCCGGATTTTGCTCTTGAACATCTGCAAACCATTTATTGAGCGGAGCTGTCGGAATACGCATATTCCAACGATTATACACTTTTAAAAGCGCACTCATTAACTTGTCTAACCCTTCTTTTTTGAGAGCAGATATAGTAACTGTCGGAACTCCGGAAGCTTGTGCCAATGAGGTTTCCAATTTATAATTCAGCTTTTCCAATGTTTCCTTGCGCTTGGCTATATCCCATTTATTGACGGCAATAACTAATGCTCTGCCCTCATCCAGAACATTACGTGCAATCGTCAAATCTTGCTTATCTAAAACTGCATCGGCATCTAACACCAATACTACCACTTGAGCCATATTAGCCGCGTATTTAGTGCTTTCAACCGACATTTTTTCTAATGAATTGATAACTTTTGACTGACGACGCAAACCGGCAGTATCAACTAAATTAAATTTTTGCCCGTTCCAATTCCATTCAGTAGTAATAGCATCTCTGGTCATACCGGCTTCTGGTCCGGTAAGCATTCTTTCATCTCCTAATAGAGCATTAACCAAGGTTGACTTACCAACATTCGGACGCCCAACAAATGCTACTTGTATAGGTTTTGCACTCTTTTTGTGAACGAAATCTTCCGGAATTTGCCCGATAACAGCAACTTTGGTTTCATTCTGATCTTTTTCTCTTTTGGCGTCATCAAGCTTCATTAATTGAACATAAAGTTCATCAAAACCTATGGTATGCTCGGCTGAAAAAGCTATCGGCTCTCCCAAGCCAAGTTTATATGCTTCCCCAATACTATTTTCTTGTTGTTTACCCTCACATTTATTAGCCAGTAAAATAACCGGTTTCTGCGTTTTGCGCACCAAATCGGCAAAAAGTTCATCGTATGGTTGCAAACCTGCTCTAGCATCAAACAAGAACAAACACACATCAGCATCATTAATTGCCATCTTTGTTTGTTTCCACATTCTACTTTCCATATTATCTTCAGTGGAATATTCGTAACCTGCTGTATCAATCACTTCCAAATCTATGTCTTTGAATTTAGCCTTCGCCATTTTACGATCACGCGTAACCCCTGGTAAATCGTGCACTAAAGCCAATTTTTTACCTACTAAACGATTAAAAAGCGTTGATTTACCAACATTTGGACGTCCGATGATAGCAACTGAAATCACCTCAATCTCCCCTTATTTATATACAAGCAGTTTTGCTTTAGCCGTAGTAAACACTATATACCCGTCAGCAACAACCGGTGCCGAATTTAAATCTTCGTCCAAATCAATCATATTAACTTTTTGGCCGTTTTTAGGATTATATACATTAATCCTACCATTTGAAAGCGCGAGTACCAATTGGTTATTCATTAAAATAGGACTAAACGGCGTAACCTCATTCACTTTACCGCCAAGTTCAATCGATGTAGACCACAATATATCCCCGTTAGCCTTATTTATAGCTAATAAATCGTTATCATTACTAACAACGAACAAAGTATTACCTGACAACAAAGGAGTATTAACACCGCCGATTTCTTTTTCCCAATTGCGATTACCACTTCTTATATCCAGTGCCGCCAAAACATCAGCATTACCTAAAATGTATGCAGTCTCGTCTTCAACTACCGGAGATGCCTTAATAGAGTGCAGAAACGTTGATGAATAAGCCTGACGATTGGAAACCGCATTATCTTCCCAGAGAGGCGTTCCCAAAGATGCGTTAAATGCTTGAATTTCTCCACCTGAAAATCCGCTTATTATCACATCTAATTTCGGACAATAAGCCGCTGATGCTCCACCGACAACCGTAGTATTTTCCATTGCTATGTCATAGTCCCATAAAATTTCCCCAGTTTGAGCATCAAGCGCAAAAAAACGATTATCGGCGCTTTGTACCAAAACTTTGCCGGCAGCGATAACCGGAGCTATTCTTAAAGGTGTTTTCAGGCTATTTTCCCAAACCTTAGCTCCATCTTTAGCTTTAACAGCCACCACAGAACCGAACCCGGTCGTAACATAAATAATTTTTCCATCAGTTGCCACCCCTGCTCCTTTAAGAGCAGTATCGGCAATATTTGAATTTTCAGATATAAGCTCCATGCGCCAAATATTTTCGCCATCTTTAATATTGTATGCGCTTAGCAATCCTTCCGCATCTAACGTATAAACGTACCCCGCATTGATCAGCGGTTTCGCCAATAAAATTTCACGCTTGGAACGGCCTTTTCCAAAATTGGAAGTCCATTGTTTATTAAAATCGGTTCCGGTATTCACGTGCGGTATGATATGTTGAGCATTATAATCATTTTGCCACCACCCGACATTTGTTTCCGGTTCAGCTATTTTCACCAATTGATCCCCATTGGAAACATCCGGTTTAATGCTTGAAGCTTGTTCCAATACCGATATTCTTTTTCCTTGAGGAATCTCCTTATCGGAAGAACATCCTCCTAAAATCAGTGCCAAAACGATACACCAGATAGCCACAGAAAAATTGTGTTTCAACATATTAACCCCTTTTTTACATATCGCTTATAGATGAAAGCATGTCCTGAACTTTTACCTTAAAACTATCCGGTAAATCTTCAATTTTCAAAATATTTTCATAAATAGTGCGAGCTGTATCAATATCGCCGTTCTTAATTGCCGACATTGCCAACAAATCTTGTGCAATCGGTGTCCAAGAAGTATTTTCGGCAACAAGAGGTTGTAACATTTTTTCAAAATCTGCTCTATTCATTGTATCTAACTTATAAGTGGCTAATTTTATCAGAGCGATATGTTGTACTTCGCTGTTCACTTGTTTATCTGCTGCCAAACTTTCCAACGCAGTCAGAGCTTCATCAATCTTATCCTGATTAAGTAGAACATTGGCAATCTGCAATCTCGCAAAATCACTGAAAATGCCCTGATTTTTCTGCGACACTTGTTGTAAAGCTGAAATAGTATTATCCGGATTTTCAGACTGAAATTGAGCTGCAGCCATATACTCTTCAGTATGACGTTGATTTTGAGCTATTTTCCAGTTTTTAATCTGATCAAATGAAATAGCAGCGGAAACAGCCAACACCACAAAGGCAATAATCAACAACCCGTATCTGTTCCACAAAACTTTAAGATTATCATTTTTTACATCTTCATCAACTTCTTGAATAAACGCATCTGTCAAATCCGGATTCACATTTGACAAATCTTTTTTTCCGCGCATTCTAATTACTGATGCCTGTTTATTTTCATTTTTTTTAGGTTCTGGAGTCTTTTTAACTGTTTTAGCCATTTCATTCACCCTTTTAATAAATTAAATTTTTGTTTTAGTTATCTTTAGCAAAAAACATTGCTTAAAGCAAATCTTTTTTTTATTTCATTCTACTTAACTATTTCTCTGATGAGACATCCTCTTATCCAACGCAAATCATCAATCGGCATATTTTTACCGAAAATCATACTTTTGTTATGCGATATTATTGATAAGTAATATCTGTCAGTTATCGGATTATGTCCTATATCAATAGATTCAATTTCATCTTTAGGCATAAATTCTATATCCATACGTAGAAATGTCAGATTATGCCCCAAAATAAGATCATGTTTATTGATAATCAAAACATCTTTGCAGAAAATACTTATCAATGAAAACATAATAACAAGCAATCCAATTCCCAAAGCTCCGATAAACCATCCAAAGCCGATATACTGCAACACCACTTGATAATTTATGCCAGCATATATCATCAACGATCCCAAAATCAAAATTCCCCAGAGCGAGAGTATCGTATAAACATCAAAAAACAGTCTTTTTTCTTTCAATATAACCCTATCTGATTTTTCCTTATATTTCAAAGAAGATGGGGCATTTTTTTCTTCATCGTACACAGCATCCAATTGCCAACGTTTAGACATTATTTTCAATGTTTTATCCAACTCATTATGATTGCGTGAAACCAAACCATGGTCAGTCATAAATAATGCTGGCATTCGTAACTTCTCGGAATAATACTCCCATATTTGGCGAATATTTTCTCCGCTTGTAGATATATATAAAGGAACTCTTTTATTTTTTTCTTTATGATATAGTTCTATGATATAGCGGTTTCGGTTTATCAAACCAAACTGATAATATTCAACTTTTAGCAACACCCCTAAATACTTATATAGAGTCTCTACTTCAACCTTTTCTTCACCGAACAGTGGTTTGTGCGTTATTCTTATATTTTCTCCATCAAAAAATATGGTTTTACAACGCAACAATGCCGAAACCGATAAAAATACAATAAGCAATCCGAACAGCAGAATAAAGCTGTCAAAAGAATATCTGAACCAAAAAACACTTTCCGAACTCAACTGCGGTGATGTTGCGAAATTGTAGCTTTCATCACTGATGTCCATAAAATATGAAACCAATTCAAAAAGCCCAAGCATCACAAAAAGCAATCCGGAAAAAATACCGCAGATCGATATTTTAGAAGAAATTTTATCGGTATATATCGCCGGTAACTTTTCAATATCAAACTTAAATTTATAACTGTAATGATCCGGAGCAACAAATTCCATTTTACTCTCCTCTAACTAAATGAACAGATGTATTTTACACTTATAAAAAAATTTTTCCACTAATTTTTTAAATAATGTTTGTTTTTATTCTATTTAAGTATAGTATAAGGTAA
>JAFUXW010000070.1 GCA_017477035.1 Alphaproteobacteria bacterium
CCTGCCGCCAGCGTTCGTTCTGAGCCAGGATCAAACTCTCATCTTGATTTAATCCTGTCTGTCTTACTTCACTCTAAAGAATTTCTCTAGGTTCCTTTGTTACACAGACTCTATATATTCTTCATATATACCGTCCGCATATCCTCTATCTTATCTACTCTCTTCTATAACTCTTTTTCAAGACTATGTCGTTTCCGACAACGTTGTGGTTTATATGCCATTTGATTTTTAATGTCAACATCTTTTTTCAAAAAAAATCACTTTTTTTTGCATTTTTTTATAAGTCATTGAAAAAGTTGTTTTTTAATTTGTAAAAAAATTGCCGATAATAATTCTTGACCTGTTATTTATTTAAAAATAAGCTTGCGAATCGATTCGTTCAAGCTGTTTTTTGGAATATATATCTAGAGTACGGGTTAAAAAAAACAGTCCGAAAGTATATATTCGGACTGTTTAGGATTTCTATCTGTGTTTATGCCCGCCCCTTCCCGGTTGCATCGGTGCCGGATGGTGAGGACGCGGTGCCGGAGCCATATTATGATGTTTGTGCTTATTATGATGGTGGTGCAATCCTTCAAACAGCAATGTACCGATGGCTGCTGTGGTAATCCCTGCGGCAATGGCGGTCGAGGTGGAGGGCGCATCGTAATAATAGCTGTTGCGCACCGGTGTTTCACGGACAACGGTTACCGCATTCGGAGTATAATATGTCGATTCGGTGGTTATAACCTGCCTGTTTGCATTAGGTATATAGTAATTGGAATCGGAAGTGTAGATTTGCGGAGTCGCGGTAACGTAGCCATCGTTATTGATAACAATAATGCTTTCGGCGCAAGCATTACGCGCCATCAGCAACACGGTTAATAAACAAAGTATTTTTTTCATTTGTTAATTCCTTTAATCTGTTTAACCTTTTACACCTTTATAAACGCAAAACGTAAAATAAAAGTTCATTTATTTTTTATAAACACCGAAAATACGAGTTTTAAACGCTTTTTTCAACCCAAAAAGCACCGAGAAACGGTGCTTTTTCCGGCTTATCTACAGATGAAAAACTTACTAAATAAGCGATTCGCTTACTATGCACTATAATAGATGGTAAGTGTTCCGCTGTGATTTCCATGAGTAACTGTAGACACATCAGCGATCCAGCATTGAACAGGAACTATCTTATAGGTATTTCCCGTCCCGCTGAACTTAACACGAAATTTGCACCCGTTGCTATCACCTTCCCCGCCAAAGAAACCGTAAATATCTTCTCCATCATTTCCATCAACAGTTAAATATCCGGATGTGAAGATACACCCATTACCCGATCCATCACATGCGGAAGGGTCGGGAAGATTGGCAGTAAAAGTTCCGACGGTTATGTCAGGCGCAGACACAACTGCTCCTTGGGTGGTATAATTTCTTACCCCCGATTCGCTATATGTCCAATGTGTATCAGTTCCGGTATAAGCGGGGTTAATGGTAATTGTGCCAAGGTCTAAATCTTGAGTAACACTCAAACTCACATCATGCGCGATTGTTGCGGTAACGGTCATTGTCGCCGAGTTGCCCGCATATGCGGCATAACTACCCAAAACAACGCCTGCAACACCGAGCATTAAAATATATTTATTCATCTTAAAAACTTCCTTTTTTATTAACGTTATAAAAAACCACCTGTTGGGTTTTTCACCCGCGAGGTGGCTGGAAGTTTCCAACTGTCCAAAGAAACAGTGTGAAGTATTTGGCTAAACCTTATTTCCTCACCTTCCAACCATAATATACGGTTGAAAGCAATTTTATGTCTTGGTAGGACATCTTTGGAGAGGTTGGAACACCTCAAAGCAGAATTTTCCCTGCTTCGATTTTTACCCTAGCATAAAAAATTCTTATTGTCAAAGAAAAATTTTATAGTTTTTTATTATTCTCCGCCCTCAATTGTCCTCCTAACCCCAATTGTCGTCCTAAAC
>JAFUXW010000071.1 GCA_017477035.1 Alphaproteobacteria bacterium
ACCCCTCCGTTATGTTCTTTCTTCAGGGGAAGAAGACAAATCATTTTGATTTCTCTGTTGCCTATATTCATTATTTTTTAGAGATTGTCAACCATTTTTTTATGTTGTGCATCTTTTTACATATTATCTATGTTATAAGCGCCTTTTTAAAATGCTTGTGTTTTATTTTTAATCTTAGTATGTTATTTACGTATAAAGAGTGAATAAAAAAAGACAATGATTACAGAAACAGAAAAAATAAATATCAAATCTTTGGATATAGATATGCTGAATGGAGAGGAAATAGCATATCTGATTAATAATGAAGATAAGAAAGTTGCATGGGCCGTCAGCAAAATAATACCTGATATAGGGGATGCCATTGAGAAAATAGCTTCAAGATTGCGTTCCGGTGGAAAAATGGCATATTTTGGAGCCGGCACCAGTGGTCGAATCGGAGTGTTGGATTCTTCGGAAATGCCACCTACTTTTGGAGTTGATCCCAATTTAATTCAAGGATATATCGCCGGAGGCGAAAAGGCTCTACGCCATGCAGTTGAAAATGCAGAGGACAAGGTTGAAACGGCAGAAGAGGATTTTAGAACATTCAATGCCGGCTGTAATGATGTGGTGGTAGCTATATCTGCAAGCGGTAATCCTAACTATACTTTGCGTGTTTTACAACTTGGTCGTGAGGTCGGAGCTTTAACAATAGCAATTACATCAAATTCCCAAGCCGTGTTTAAACAATATGCAGATATCTTTTTATGCACGAAAGTCGGAGCTGAAATTATTACAGGCTCTTCCAGAATGAAATCAGGAACAGCTCAAAAAATGGTATTGAATATGCTGTCAACCGGAGTGATGATAAGGCTTGGTAAAGTATATCATAACTATATGGTTGACCTCCAAATGAATAATAAAAAATTGTTTTTAAGGGCTATCAGATTCGTTTGTGAAATCACCGGAACTGATGAAAAAACGGCTCAAAATACATTAAGTGTTGCCGGAAATGTTAAAACTGCCTGTGTAATGATTAAAAAAAATTGTGATAAGGAAACAGCTGAAAATATGTTGTTACAAAATGAAGGAATTTTAAGACGAATTATTTAAATTTTTGTGCGGGCAAGCGTTATGGAATACACGGCTTTTGCACCGGCTTTACGTAATACTTTTGCACATTCGTTCAGAGTTGAACCGGTTGTTTCAACATCGTCAATCAAGACAATTTTTTTGCCTTTTATATTTTGCAGATGTTTTATCTTAAATGCATTCTTTAAATTTGTGCGTCGAGCTAATCCGGTTAGCTTTACTTGAGGAATAGTGTTTATGCTTCTTTCCAAAGATGAATAATCAGCTATTATCTTACTTTTTATGGACAGATGCTTTACCAACAGTGCAGATTGATTAAAACGGCGTTGCATCAAACGCATACGATGTATAGGGACCGGGATAAGTAAATCAGGATTTTCTTTCCATATATCGGTTCCGCATTGATAAAGTATATCCGCCAATGTTTCCGCAGAAAACGTTTTATCTCTGAATTTTAAATCCAATATGAGATTTTTTGAAGCATCATCATAGGTAAAAGCACTACGTTGTATGTCAAACAAAAATTTTTTCTTTTGCAGACAGGCTCCGCAATACTGTTTACCGGCGAATGTTAAATCGGTTTCTTTTTCAAAAGGCCGACCGCATTTATAGCAATATGGAGAGCTGATAAAATTAATGGAATTAAAACATTCGGGGCAAAGACCATTCTTTTCACTGAGTATCTTACCGCATTTTATGCAACGCGGAGGCAAAATAAGATTAAGTAATTTCCGCCAAAACCTCATTTTACAACTTTAATTTTTGTAATATTTCGTGAATTTGTCCCATATTATCAGCAATAATCATACCAGATTCACGCATTATGCGTTTTTTATCACTAACGGTGATGCGTCCGTGAGTAATTATATCTGATGCATATCCCATATTGTAATTGTGATAAGGCAATGCTTCACCGGCAACAAAAGCAATCACCGGTTTTTTGTTTGGTAATGAAGTATAATATTCAGCAGCCAACATCTCATAGGCATTATCGGCTTTACCAATAAGGACAACAGCCTTTGTTTCATCATCTTGCATAAACAGGTTAAGCATAATTCTAAAATCGCTTCCGACAATCATGTCATCACCTAAACCGATAACAGTTGATTGTCCGAATCCGGCAATCCTTGTTTCTAAAACAGCTTCATAGGTTAATGTAGAAGAACGAGAAACTATACCTATGTTTCCCTTTTTATGTATGTTTTCCGGAAATATACCGAGTCTTGCTTCTTCCGGAGTAATCAATCCGGGGGTATTAGGACCTATCATTAAAGTTTTGGAGCCGTTTAACATGGACCTTACTTCAAGCATGTCATGAACCGGGACTCCTTGAGCAATAGAAATAATCAGCGGTATTTCTGCTTCTATAGCTTCTCGGACTGCGCTTTTAACACCGTTTGCCGGAACAAATAAAACACTTGCGTCAAAGGAAAACTGTCTTTGTGCTTCGCGTATAGTATCAAATATAGGAACACCTAAATATTCCTCTCCACCATGTCGAGGTGAAATTCCGGCGATAACTTTTGTACCCCCTTCTATGGAACGTTTAACGTGAAAAGAGGCTTGAGTTCCGGTAATTCCTTGAATTAATACTCGGGTGTTTTTATTTGCTAAAACAGACATCAGTCGTTTACCTCCATTTGTTCCAATAGTTTTTCAATTGCTTCATTAGGAGTATCGGCAAACATTACCGGTAAATTTGATTGTTCTAATATTGCTTTTGCCTCATTTTTATTTGTTCCCTCAAATCTTATTACGATAGGTATGGTTGCTCCCACATCTTGAGTAGCGGCAATGATGCCGTCGGCAATCAAATTACATCGCAGAAAACCGCCTAAAATATTAATAAACACACCCTCTACTCGCGGATTAGTCATAATTATTTTTATGCAAGTGGAAATTTTATCTTTATCTACTCCGCCTTTAACATTAAGAGAACAGGCTAGTTCATTGCCTTTTGATTTTACAATATCCATAGCTTCCAAGGCCAGACTTCCGCCATTTACAATACAGCCGACAGTTCCTGAAAATTCCTGATATTGAAATCCGCAATGCCGAGCTTTTAACAC
Source organism: Alphaproteobacteria bacterium (assembly GCA_017477035.1). Classification (GTDB taxonomy): domain Bacteria; phylum Pseudomonadota; class Alphaproteobacteria; order RF32; family CAG-239; genus RUG410. The sequence continues at coordinate 3,141 of JAFUXW010000071.1, forward strand.
TCGGTCATCTTCTTCGGAATCATCTTGCATTTTTACAATATCAGGATGACGGAATAAGGCGTTATCATCAAAGGTTATTTTAGCGTCTAAAGCAATCAATTTCTTATCGGTAAGCACTCCGACCGGATTTATTTCTATCATTTGAGCATCAAGATTAATGAAGGTAAACAGCAGTTTTCCAAAAAAGTCGTGAAAACTACGCAAATACTCTTTATCAAGCGATAAAAAATCTAAAATTTTAAAAATTTGTTCGTCTGTTATACCGCTGTCATATTTAAGATTGATTCGCAGTAGACTTTCTGAATTGAAATGAGCCAGCTTCACAATATCTTCATTTATAACATCGGAAATAAGCAAAGTAATGGCAGGAATAGAACTATCTATAATCATGCCGGCATAAAATAATCTTTTTGTTTCTTTATATGCCTCTACATAAACTTTGTTAACTAATTTTCCTTTTTCATCAGTTTGTTCCGTAACTAATACATTGTTCAGCATTTGCGATGTTTCATAAGAAATATTGGAGATTTGGGTTACCAAACGAATTCCACCTTTACCACCGGCATCTCGCGATATAAAATGTCCTTCTGCTCTGGCGCCTGATTGAATTTGCGCTTTTAGCATCCATGGGCCACGAGAAGAAAGTTGTTGCGCAACACGCTTAGCTTCGGCAGGAGTGTAAGCAATACCTCCCTTGGGTACATTTATACCATATTGTGCTAAAACTTTTTTTGCCTGATACTCGTGAATATTCATTGGGTTTCCTCAACAATTGTCGGCATATTCCTTTATTTTTGATACCATAGACATCATACCGTTACGACGGCTTGGTGTCAAGTTCTCCTCCAATCCGAGTTTAACAAAAATTTCTCTAACATCAATATCTTTTATTTGTTCAGGAGTTTTATCATTATAAATCATTAACACTATTGCGATAATACCTTTTACTAAAATAGCATCGCTATCTCCTTTAAAATGAATTGTTTTTCCGCTGAAATTCGGTACCAGCCATACTTGTGATTGACACCCCTTTATTTTCCAAGTTTCGGTTTTAAATGAGGTATCCAAAGGTTCAAGAGTGTGTCCTAAATCTATAACATACTGATATTTTTCTTCCCAACTGTCAAAAAAAGAAAAATTTTCAATTAATTCATTTATATCCATCATATCAACTCCAACATGATTTTAGCCTCTTCTGTCATTTTATCAGGCGTCCATTCTGGCTCCCATATCAACTTTACCTCTACTTTTCCTACTCCCGTAACTGCGGCTGCGGCATCTGCTACTTGTTGCGGTAAAACTCCCGCAATCGGACAAGTCGGTGCAGTAAGAGTCATATCTATTTTTAAATCACCATTATCAAGTTGATCAATTTTATAAATTAGTCCCATATCATATACATTTATAGGTATTTCAGGATCGGAAACGGTTTTAATTGCTTCTACTATATCAAACATTTTCGCTTTTTTTTGAGAAGCTTTAAGCGAATTTCCGGCATCAGCAATGAAATTTTGTAGCTGTTCTGTTTGATTTTCATCAGCTTGATCAAACATACTCATGGCTTGTAACAGCCTTGTTTCTGTGGCTCCTACATTTTTTTTTACTTTATCTGTTCTGTATTTATTATCTTCTGTCATCAATTTTCTCTAAAAAACTTTTCCGCCTTGAGCAAAGCAAACACCAACGCATCAATATCTTCTTTTGTGCTATATAATCCAAGTGATGCTCTGGCCAGAGAATTATAGCCCATGCGATTAACAATCGGTTGAGCACAATGATGCCC
>JAFUXW010000009.1 GCA_017477035.1 Alphaproteobacteria bacterium
AGGTAAGTTAAAACGTGATAAAAACGAAACATTTATATTCAAAAATAGTGATGATAACTCTTATTATGAGCAGATAGACGGCGAAACAGTCTGTATTGATGACGATTTACCATTTGAAATCCCAGATTCGTGGAGATGGTGCAGATTAAGTAATATTTGTAATTATATACAAAGAGGCAAATCTCCGAAATATACAGAGCTTAAGAAATATCCTGTAATATCACAAAAATGTGTTAGATGGTCAGGTTTAGATATGCAACCTGCAAAATTTATTATAGAAGAAAGTTTAAAAAAATATGAAGAAGTACGATTTCTTCGAGATAATGATATTCTTTGGAATTCGACTGGTACAGGAACTGTCGGCAGAGCTACTATCTATAATTCTCAATTAAATCCTTTTAACATAGCTGTTGCAGATTCCCATGTGACAGTTTTAAGACCAATGTTTGTTGAATCATTATATATTTATGACTTTATAATGTCACCGCATATCCAAGTTGGTTTTGAAGATTTGTGTGATGGTAGTACAAATCAAAAAGAATTATCATTAACAACAGTTTCGGAATTTTTAATTCCACTTCCTCCAGTTGATGAACAGAAACGAATATCAGAGGTAGTAGAAAATATTTTTTTATATTTGGATAACTTAGAATCAATAATAAAAGGCTCGTAGGTAAAACCCAGAGCCTTTTCAAATTACCAAGTTACCACTTTATCCACAATTGCACGCTGTTCACTAGCCGTTCGGCGCAGATAAATTCTTGTTGTTTCAATACTTTCGTGCCCCATTAAGTCAGCAAGAAGAGCAATATCATTGAATTTATCCAAGAAGTTTTTTGCAAATCTATGCCGGAATGAATGCGGGTAAACAACTTTTGTGCTTAAGCCATACTTTATTGCATAGTTTTTAAGCTGTTGAGAAATTCCCCGAGCAGTAATTTTTTCTCCGAAACGATTTTTAAACAGCCAACCTGAATCCATATTGTTTTCTTGTAACCATTTTTCTGTTTGCTCTTTTAGTAATTTAGGAATGTACAATCGCCTTAGTTTCCCACCCTTTGTATATAAATCAAAGTAACCAATATGGACATGTTCAACTTTAATTTGAATTAGTTCGCTGACCCTGGCTCCCGTTGCAGCCAAATACCAGACAACAAAATACCATTCTATATTGTTGTCTTTTTTGAGTTGATTTTTAAGATACTTGTAATCTGCGTTACTGATAACGTTTTCTAAAAAATTTTTCTGCTGAACTTTAATAAATTTAAGTTTTAGCCTATCTTTTTTTAAGAATTCCAGATATTTGTTAATAGCTTGAAGTCTTAAATTTACGGTTTTGGGTTTAAATGTTTCCATTAAATACCCTTTGTAAGCAAGTAGATTTGCTTTGTTTACTTCAGAGTAAGTGGTAATGAAATAGTTAATAGTCCACAAGTACGAAGTGATTGTTTTTTCTGAAAGATTTTCTTTCAATAAATAGTTTTTAAATTTTTCGTTCATACTGAACCTCCTTTTCATTACAATTAAAGAAGATTCAAGTTTTATAATCTTTTATTGAAGAAAAATCTCTTGTATTGTATCAAGTTGGGTAAAGATAGATTTTATTTTTGCTACTATCCGATTTTGTTCTTTAATTGGAGGTAAAGGAACAAATAACTCTTTAAGCTTTTCAGCTTTGATTCCAGTTACAGTTGTTCCGGTTCTTTTTTCTATTAACATCTCTTGAAATTCTTTACTTAAGATGTAATACATTGAAAAACCATTATTAATATAACAATTATTTTGATTATACTGCTGTAAAGTTATTAGTCGTTGTCCTGCACTATAATTTTCAATATCTGCAATTGCAACATTTCCAAGAGGAGCTTCTGTTGTAAACAAGATGTCCCCTTTTTGTGATATGCCTCTTGATTGTCTATCTTCATATTCTTCTTCCGTAATATACTCTTTAATTGAATAATCAATATAACCATTCTTTACGTTTTTTGCAGTAATTAATGGAATGCCGGATTTTACTTTGTTTGGAGTTTTGCCCCTATAATCAATAAAATTATACATATTTTTTAACTTACACCATCTCCACGAATCTGGGATTTCAAATGGTAAATCGTCATCAATACAGACTGTTTCGCCGTCTATCTGCTCATAATAAGAGTTATCATCACTATTTTTGAATATAAATGTTTCGTTTTTATCACGTTTTAACTTACCT
>JAFUXW010000072.1 GCA_017477035.1 Alphaproteobacteria bacterium
GCTATTCCTTATGTTTGGAGGTTATTTAAAATGACAACGGGGACGTGTTTACACTTTCGTCCCCGATTATACCAATTTTTATACGCTATTTTTGCAAAAGTGTCTACTCCTTTTTTGTAGAGTACATTTTTTTTTGCCGATTAAGAAAAATTGTATTTTTATCAATGCCTTATCGTAAATGATTATTAAACGAGCACGACATAATCCAAAATCTCGGCATAAATATTTCCACGGAATTCGCTTGGCTCGCTTCCAAACAATTTGCCTCTCACGCGGTTCGAGCAGATCCATCCAAACCAGAACAACACGTTCCCATAAAGCAATCTGCTCTCGTGTCGGGCGAATTTTGAGCGGAGGTGTTTCCATGAAGGCAATTTCCTGCGGAGTATAAACAATTTCAAAAAGCCAACTCCGATACTTTGGCGGTTTAACCGGTGGCAACAAACGCTCAACATAAGCGGCGGTTTCCAAATCCTGCTTGATTTGTTCGATGGTAATTTCAAACATTTTGCACCACCTTTCCCTTGCCAAGCTCATTTTGACCAGCGGTAAGTCCGGCTTCAAAGTCTGCTAATGATATTCCGGCATCCTTGCAATACCATTTCCGAACTGCAGTTTTCCAATCCAGGGCAATATACTTCTTCCCATACCGCCAACCACGTTCATTGTGCCACGCCATAAAAGCCATAACATCAACCGGAATTCCAAGCTCAGAACAATAATCCGCAACATCTTTCACGGTCGGTGCACCGACAAATTCCGAGTTATCCACACTTTGCAACTCTCTTTCTCTACTACCATTATCCAATACATTGACAGATTCATTCTCCTTCTCCGACTCATTCTCCGTGGGGGAGTCAGTTAATAGTTTTGCAGATGTTTTGCTATCAGTTTGCTGAACTTTTGCTCTTGGTTTGCTTGCTTTTTGCTTGGCATTATTTTTTCTTTTTTCGCATATTTCCAAATACTTAGCGTTATTGTCATCAATGATTTTTTGCAACACATTAAATTTATCTTTGACATCGTTTGAAATTTTAAGCGAAATTTTTTCGTACAAATTATATTCACACAGTGCGATAATTAATTCGCCGGTTTCTCGTTTTGTAAAATTATGCACAGCCGCAAGAAAGTCGGTCGGATACATAATAAAAGTCGACTTTTTACTTTCCATCGCCACCTCCGTTTTTGGCGGCTTTAATACGCTTAACACCCTGAATCCACCGCAAGGCTAATCTTGTCCGGTGGATTTCAGCGTGTATTTCATTCTCCATTTCATTAAGTTTATCCAATGGTAAGCTAATCAGCGAAATGGCCGGCATTTCCCGAATTATTTCTGTTACGTAGGTTTTGCGTTCATTGTTGTACATTGGTATTTCTCCTTATTAAATTAATGACAACAAGAACACCTCCGAATATTTGAAAAACGTCACACGTCCTGCAAAAATTTTTTCATTTTTTTCAAAAAACGATAAATTATCTGCTTATGTGTTCCTAATTTTCGTGATATTTCGGCAATGGTTTCACCATCCATAATCAGTTGAACAATTTTGCGCTCTTTTTCGTTGCATTGAGCATAAATACGCAACACATCCGACTTGGCATCAAAATTATTGTCCTGTTTAAAAAAAGAACACTCCTCATCAAGTTCTCTTTCTTCGATAGAGGAGTGCAGGTAGTCCCTACGTCTGTATCTTGTTCGTATCATCACCGAGGCATATTGCTTTAAGGCGTGAACGACCAGTGCCTCGTCAACATCGGGAACTTCATAAAATTTTTTTAAGTAGAAAAGCAACAAATCTTGTGCTATATCTTCTTGGTCTTCGTAGTTAAATAATCCGGTTGTTAACAGCCTGCGAATTTGCGTATAAACTGTTAAGCGGACATACCGTGGTAGTCCGCTGAAAATGTCAAGATTCATAAAATAAACCTCTCCAAAATGTTAATGAGAAGTTAATTTTGAATCAAAACCCAAAATAGACAATAAGTTTTATTTACAACTAATAGTAGAATAATAGCAAAAATACGGGTGTGACAGGGAATTCGGATTCGTTTTTAATGTGCACAATTCTGTGTATAGAATCGTTTTTATACAAAACCATATAGCTTTCGCTGTTCGCTCCACAGTAAAGGAATCTCGCGCTCCGTGATTTGAGTTAAAGATAATTTTTTAGGATATGTGCCTTCAAAAATGGCTCTGATTATGTCCGGAGCTAAAAATGTCATACGCAAAATCTTACCCATTTGCTCGCGGCTCATTTTACAGCGTTTGGCCAATTCATAAATCGGTATGTGTTCATCTTCGAGGATTTTATTCCATTTGAACGCCTTTACCAAGGCCATGCACAGCGCATCGTTGCTGAGAGGGTTATAATCGTCCGGTACAAATATCTTGGTGGTCTCTTTATGCTTTCTGAAACAAACTTTCAAGACCAGCATATTTTCGACAGGATCATCACCGTAAGATTTTAATTTGGCTCGTTGTTCCTTGTCCATTAATTCCAAGGCGGTTTCGGTAAACATTATCTTGATGCTATCCGGTGTTATCAGTATCTGTTTAATCAAATAATGAATAAGCAATCGTTGTGTATCTGTCGGTAGATTTTTAAGGCATTCCGCACCGTCCTTTAACTTTTCAATCACCCTGATGTCCGGTACAGTCGGTAGCTGTGACGTGACCTTATTTATAACCCCAGCCATAACGTAAGGCGAGTTTAATACAAATTGGAGCTTCTCAAGCACAAAATCATCCAGCAGTCCAGCGGGGATTGCGCTCAGCGGGCAGTGCTTGCGACCTTCTTTAACGGCGTGAACACATACATAATATTCGTAAACACGACTTTTTTGCGTGGTGCGCGATGGTATGACAGCCGAGTTACAGCTTTCACAGCGTAACATTCCTTTTAATAAACTATGCTCCATGACAGGGTTCGGTGTGTATCGGTCTCGGATATCTTTGCTTTTTATTTTTTGAACTTCATTGTATAAATCCTCTGAAACAATAGCTTTGTGCATTCCACCGTAGATTTCGTCTTTATGGCGTATTTTACCTATATAAATCGGGTTAATCAAAATGCCGCGTATTGTTGCATTGGTAAATTTTATCATTCCGTTTTTGCCTTTTATTTGGCGGCCTAAGCTGTTTATGTAGTCTTTAACCTGCGTTTCGGATTGGAGCACTAAATATTTTTTGAATATTAAACGCACGGTTTCGGCATCCTCATTCGGCACAAGTTTTTTATCGACTGAATCATAGCCGTATGGTATTCTGCCGCCCATCCACATACCTTTTTTCTTTGAGGCCGATATTTTATCGTGGATGCGCTCCGCGATAACTTCGCGTTCAAATTGGGCAAACGATAGAAGCATATTTAAGGTCAGCCGTCCCATGCTGTCAGCGGTGTTAAAATTTTGCGTAACCGACACGAATGAACAATGATGTTCGTCAAAAACTTCAACCAGTTTCGAAAAATCCATCAGCGAGCGGGTTAGACGGTCAATTTTATAAATCACCACCATATCGATTTTATCTTGCTTGATATCTTCCATTAATCGCTGTAAGGCCGGTCTCTCGATGTTACCACCGCTAAAACCGCCGTCATCGTAACGTTCATCAATCAACTTCCATCCTTGGCTCTTTTGGCTTTTGATGTAGTTTTCGCCGGCCTCACGTTGAGCATCAAGAGAATTAAATTCCATCTCGAGGCCTTCATCCGTGGACTTTCTGGTGTATATTGCGCATCTTACTGTCATTTTTTCTTTCCTTTAATTCCAAAAAAGTATCTGCCTGAAATTCTGTGTCCGGTAATTTCCCTGGCAATAGTAGATAGTGTCCTATACAATTTGCCATTATATTCAAAACCTCTGGTCCGGAGGTAAACAACGTGTTCTTGTTTGTGATAAATCCGGACAATTGATGTGCCTGGAATTGAAAATCCCAATTTTTTTGCTCTTTCAGCTAATTTTTCTTTTTTCGGCTTTTTCGCCTTTAATATCTCAGCCTTTAGGGAAGCCGGCACACCGCCGTATTCGAGTTCTTGCATTCGATAAGCTAAGCGCGGCACATAATATTTTATGGCATTATATGCCGGCGCAGGTTCTTTGAAGTAATCTAACCAGAGTTGCTTCAGCTCAACCAAGTTCATATTTTTTAATGCATTTACCTGATCTTCAATCATTCGTGGTCTCCTTTACATATACCACCAATGCTTGGAATTTCTTCTTTATCCAGTCCTTTCTGCACGAAATCTAAAGAAAGTTCGCCCTTAAAACGCAAAATCAAACCTTGCGCGATTTTTTCTATGATTATATCGACTATTGACATGGTTGTCTCCTTTCGATGTAATCACCTCCGGATGTTTAAAAAGAGTCACAGCGCGGCACAAAAAAAATCTGAATAAGTAAAAACAGCCTGTTTTACTTAGTTTTACGCGAGTGCCTAAAGGTATGCGCATATAAAAATAAAAAGAAGGTTAAATGAATCAAATTTAGAAAAACTATCTATGATTGAATTTTAAAATGTTTGTATATTTTTTGAAAAATTTATCTTGAAAAAGAAGCATAAATGGGATTTTATATATTTTAAATTTAAACTTACGGAATCACACCACCAGTAAAATCAAAGGGTTAGCTGAAATATGTTAACCCTTATTTTTTGCTCGGATACTTTTCGGAAACTTTTTAATTTTTTACTCATCTTCACAATTCCCAAGTTCTGACTTTATTTTATCTCAAATCTATACTTTTTGCAATACTTTTTCCTTTAATTTTTGATCATTTTATTTCCCCAAACGCCTTGCACGTAGGTCATTTTTATAGTTTTTCGAATCGAGTAGATAAAAATTTTTGATTTTTATCAATTTACATCAAAACACATCTGAAAAAATGAGTTCTACACCTATGAAGAATAATCATAGGAGAATGAATTATGTCCAGAGTGGAAAATTCACAAAAACCTAAAGGTAAAAAGGCAGGAAAAAGACGTTACAAAACCTTTATTTACAATGTTTCTTGGTGGTGGAGAGGTATAAATTTTGAGTTTGATAGTAGTTATATATATAAAAGAGTTGAAACTGTTAGGTACAAAAATGGTCATACAGTACAAAAAATCACTCTTCCAAAATTCAAACGATGGAAATATGTCACTCGTGTTCAAGAAGTAGCATATTTTGCAAAGTTTTTAGCTGAAACCAAAGAATTTTCAAACTTAAAGCCATTTACTATTGATTTTACATATACAAGGCATAAGAAGTACAAGTACAAAAGTCTTGCCAAAATAAGAGATGATTATACGAAGAAAGTGTATAATAGTTTACGTTATTATGGAGAAAATGATGTTGAAATGGTTTATATGACAGAAGGAAAGAACAAAAGGCTCAATCTTCACGGTTGCATTGATAAATCACGTATTGAAAACCAACAACACATATTGAAACAATCTGCAAGCACATATAGAAACGAATATAAAGAGATTAATTACAGGAATATGTTACAAATTAAAGATAATTATGATGATATTGACGGTGGAAGTTATGGTTGGATTGGATATATGAATAAAGGAAATCGCTCTGAAAATGGTCTATATCTGTCTAGTGCTTTAAGAAATAGGATACAA
>JAFUXW010000073.1 GCA_017477035.1 Alphaproteobacteria bacterium
TACCAACTGAGCTAAAGCGGCATAACAAAGACATTGATAAAACACTTTGTTATTTTTTGCAAGCATTAATTTTTATTTACCCGTCTTTTTCTGCAGTTTGTATTTCGTCAGTATTGTTATTCGGTTTGTTTATAACAATTTGCGGGAACGGAATCTCAATGCCTTCTTCGTTAAAACGCTTAAATATTTCATAGCGCATTTCGCTTGGTACACTCCATCCTTTCCATATATCGTTAACATAAAAACGCAATTCGAAGTCTAAACTGCTGGCTCCAAAATCTTTAAATAGAACATATGGCGCCGGATTTGATAATATTTTTCGATTTTTTCTGGCGCAATCAAGCAAAATATTTTTTACTTGTTCCGGATTACTGCCATAAGAAACACCGACCGCAACACTCTGTCGTGACATTGCGTCTCCATGCGTCATATTTGTAACCGAAGATGAAATTAAAGTCGCATTCGGTATAATAATGCTTGTTTTATTGAACGCAAGCAGTTCTGTAGAACGAATGTTGATTTGTTTAATAGTTCCTTCGGTGCCGTTAAGCATTACCCAGTCTCCGACCTTAAACGGGCGCTCTAGTAAAATAATAATACCGGCAACTAAGTTTTTTATAACATCTTGCAAGCCGAAACCGATACCTACTGATAAAGCACCGGCGATAAATGCAAGGTTGGTGAGGTCTATACCTACGGCAATTATTGCCAATAAAATGGATATTATAAAGCCAAAGAAACTAAAACCGGAAATCAGAGAGTGACGAACTCCATCATCCATATCTATTTTAGCCAGCACATTTGTGGCCAAATGTACGCGAATAAATCTCATAACAGTTAATGAGCCAAAGAATACAGCGATACCTAAAGCAACGGCTATTACCGATATTTCAATGCCACCGATTTTAAATCCGAACAGCAATTTTTTGGAGGCTTGTAACATAAAATCTCCAGGTAATCCCCACACATTCAGCAATGTAAATATTGAAGCCAAAACAAAAACAGGATTAATAACCACTTTTAACCAAAATTCCATTTTAGCAATAAATTTTTTGCTGCTGCGATATTTTCTCATCCACGGACCGGCAATAATCAGTCTCTTGGTGATATCAATAAAAGAGCGACGGATGATTTCAAATACTCCGATAATTATCAAAGATATAATTATATTGTTAAAAATAAATAGTGAAAGTTCTGGATACCCGACCAGAGAAAGAGCAAAAATAATGAAACTGCATAAATAGCTGAATAAAATCATTTTGAAACCTTGGTCAACCGAAATTTCTTCTTCTTCACTCATTGTTTCATAATTTTCAGATTTTCTTTCGTCTTTATAGGTGTCAAAAGTAATTTTAGCAAACCACATCAGGAAAAATGCTTTTACCGCACAAGATAAAATCATAACAAAGTGGACTGTATCTGTTGAGTATTCCTCTTTTTGAGCAACTATTACTTGAAATGCTGCAATAGAATTTATAACAATAAACCAAAAAATCATTCTTGTAAAACGAGCTGCTTTTTCGGTACGGATATTTACCAACCGCCAATTAGGATAATTAGGAGCAAATGTAACTCGGGAAATAGTGGCCTCGACAATGGCAAGCAGGCAGGTAAATGCGGCGGTCATTAAAACAGTATTAAGTAAGGTATCGCCAAATATTTTGGTACTTATCATCCATAAAATACATCCGCCGACTAAAAATGCAAAAATTAATCCTCGTGCGGTGGCAACAGCAATGGCAGCTACAACTTTACGATTAAAGTGAGGTATTTTTACGTTATCTATATACCCCCAATTTTTCAAAATGAATTTGCGCAAAAATACTGCCACCATCAATGCAACCATTAAAATCATAAACATTGTGACAATACTTAACAATGCGTAAGATCTTTGGTCTTGCGGAAGATTTTTATACCAGTCTATCGGGGATTTAGTTACGTCCCAAAAAAATATTATATACGCTTTGATTCCGCGGAAAAATACCAATGGATTAATCATTGCCGATTGTTTAGTCATTAAATCGCCGTATATTTTTTGATTGCGAACATTCAAAATTTTACCGGTCAAGTCCTCTATTTGCACCAACAAAAGGTCTATTTCTTTGATGATTTTATCGTAAGCAGACATTTTTAACATAAGGTGAGAACGTTGCATTGTAACTTCTTCATCTTCACTATCTTCCTCTTTTGGAGCTTCTCCGAATACATCCAGCTGTTTTTGAATAAATTTCACTTGCTTGACAAGTTCCTTACGCTCTTCTATTAAGTTAGCATCGGTAGAACTCAAAAAAGGAACATATTCATCAATTTTTTCCATTGAAATGGTGTCTTGAGTTAGCTCGTCCTGAATCTGCTTAATTTTTTCATTAGTTGCTACAAAATCAATTGATATAGTTGCTTTTTCCGCTTCGGTGAGAATTTCCATCTCTTTCGGTTTATTTGTGTCATTGGCAGCAAAGGCATTGCTATATAAACATGAGTATATAGCTGTTAAAAAAATTAAAAATATTGTAGCAACAGTTTTTTTCATAATGTTTCCTATTTTTTTAAAAGAATTTTCAACAAGTTGTATGTGTTTTGTGCGGTTCCGGCGCGTAAATCATCGGCAACGCACCAAAAACTAAAGCCATTTTCAACGGAAATATCTTGGCGAAGTCTGCTTACGTAAATGTCGCTTTCTCCTTGAATGTCACTTAAAGATACATAACCGCAATCAACGTGTTTATCAAAAACAACAACTCCGGCAGTATCGCGCATAAGATTGCGGATATTATCTATATCAACCTCTTGTTCGCATTCCACGTTAACGAATTCCCCCATGCCTATAAAAGATGGGATAAAAGCGCAATTGGCGTGAACTTTAATATCAGATGCGGTTATCTTTTTAATTTCTGCATTCATAGCCCATTCATGTTTAGTTTCATCGCCAATAAATTCTCCGACTTGCGGCAATACGTTAAAAGCAATTTGTTTATGAAAAATTTCTTCGTCATCTACCAGTGGCTCATTCATAAATATTTTGCGAGTTTGATTGAACAACTCATCCATTGCTTCTTTTCCGTAGAGAGAAACGGACATATAAGTATTTATAATAAGTCTGCTGATTTTATTTTGTTCCATAACCTTTTGCAATGGTTTTAA
>JAFUXW010000010.1 GCA_017477035.1 Alphaproteobacteria bacterium
ATAAGAGCGTTCTATTTTTTTCTTTAATTCGGTATCTTTATCTTTCATAGCATATTCCTTGTAATTGTATTGTTAAATTTCCTTTCACAAGAATATTTATTGAATAAATTGGCATGATATTGGTTCTGATAATTTGAAAGATAAATATTTGTGTAGCAGATTCCTGCTCAATTGTTTCAAAATAAATTTCATCACAAGTGCTACCGCCCAACCGGTGGCATTTTTGTTATCGCCCCCAGCGGAAAGCCCCTCCCCACTGAATTTCCTTTTTTTCACAAATTTTGTAACATTTTTAATGATATTTTTAAAAAACGTGTTATATATCTATGTTTAAGGAGATTTATAAATGCAAAAATGTTATAAATGCGGTTCAAAACAAATAGTTAAGAATGGTAAAGTTTTCGGATGGCAACGCTACAAATGCAAGGAATGCGGTTATCAATTTACCAAAAATGCACCTGCCGGAAAGCCATTACATATAAAACTTTTAGCACACACGATGTACTCTGCAGGATTTTCTATGCGACAAATCGCAAATATTATCGGTATTACAGCTCAGTCAATATCTCGTTGGATAAAAAGATGGCATAGCACCTACACCGAAGAAATGATGTCTTCTGAAAATTTTACGAAAGTAAACTCTGATGAACTGCTGGAAATAATGAATATCAGCCCGGATGACCAATATATTGTTTTGCGAGATGTATTATCTTCCGGTGCTGAAGTATATATTACGGTTAAGTTACCACCACAAGAATAATATCATTATAAAAGTTACATATTGTTTTTTAAACTTGATTTTCAATTCAAACCTTTTTAACTTGCCAAAAATTATGAAAAACAGGAAGGTATGATATGAAAGTCAAGAAAATCAAAAGCAGAAAAATTTATCTTAACGCATTTTATGCACTTTGTTTGATTATGTTCGGCTGGTGGCTGAATAATCGCATGGCTCCGAAAAACGACGGATGGGTAATGCCAACTCCGTCAGTTCAGGTTCAAGGCTTAAAACAGCAAGATGTTGCAGCTAAAAAGAAGTATATTGCGCAGGTTGAAGCCATTAACAGCGTTGATGTCATTCCGCAAGTTTCCGGATATATTGAGCAGATTTTATTTCAAAACGGAGCTGAAGTAAAAAAAGGTGATGTTTTATTTATTATTGAACAACGCCGTTATAAAGACAATCTGAAAGCGGCATCCGCCACTCGCAAGCAATTAGCAGCTGATTATAAACGCTTGACTTCATTACATGAGAAAAAATTTATTTCCGACAAAGAAATTGAAGCAGCCGAAAGCGCCTTAAAGAATGCCGAAGCTGCTGAAGATTTGGCAAAACTGAATTTAGAATATACCGAAGTAAAATCACCGATAGACGGTGTTATTAGCAAGGCTTTGGTAACTGTCGGTAATTTGGTTAATCAAGGCACGCATACCTTGGCACGAATTGTGCAAGAACGTCCGGTCAGAATTGTATTTTCGGTAACGGATAAAGAACGCTCGGTATTTATGGATAAACTCAATCAAGCCCAAGATGTTTTTGTTGATATTGAATTGCCAAACGGCGAGATACAAACTCAAACCGCACAAAATCTGTTTTTCGGTAACGAAGTTAATGCCGATACGGCAACTATTCCTGTTTATTTGGATGCCTTAAACGACAATAAATTATTGGTTCCCGGCAATTATGTTGATATTTACATGCGCTTTACCTCAAAACAGATGGCGCTTTTGGTTCCGCAAATGGCATTAGCCGAAGACATTAACGGAACTTATGTAATGACAATTAAAAAAGTCGGAGACGAATACATTGCCGAGCAAAAATATATTAAACTCGGTGATGTGATAGATGATTGGCAAATAGTCCTTTCAGGTTTAAATACAGATGATAAAGTCGTGGTGCAAGGATTGCAAAATGTTCGCGCCAATGCTCCGGTTTTACCGATTGATATTGATAATGGTAAATAAGAGGTAGCACGATGTTTTCAGCATTTTTTATTAAAAGACCGCGCTTTTCGTTTGTTATTTCAATTGTTATTGTTTTGGTCGGTATCTTAGCACTTTTTAACCTGCCTATTGCTTTATATCCGGAAGTTACCCCGCCGCAAATTACGGTTAAAGCGACCTATCCGGGCGCCAGTGCCGAAGTGATTGCCCGCACGGTCGGTATTCCGCTGGAAAGCGAAATAAACGGCGTGGAAGATATGCTTTATATGAACTCTTCATCGCAAGATTCTGCTTATACTTTAACCGTGACTTTTAAGACAGGTGTAGACCCTGATATTGCTCAAGTAAAAGTGCAAAATCGTATACAACAGGCAACACCGAAATTACCGGATGAAGTAACACGTCAAGGATTATCCGTCAAACGTGAGTCAACCAATATTTTGGGATTTTTCGTCTTTTCTTCCCCGAAAGGAACAATGGATGAAAAACAAGTTGCCGACTACGTTTATAATAACGTGCAACAAACATTAGCCAAAGTTTCCGGTGTTGGCGGTGTTGATGTGTATGCCGCACAACTGTCTATGCGTGTGTGGCTTAACGCAGATAAAATGGCGGCAATGCAAATTAATGCCGGCGAAATATACAATGCCATTGCAGGGCAAAATTATCAACCGGCGCTCGGTAAAGTCGGTGCGGCTCCGACAATCAGTAAGACACCGATGGTTTATACCTTGCAAACAAACGGACGCATGGAAACGGTAGAACAGTTTGAAAATATTATCGTTCGCACAGCAGAAAACGGTGGTTTGGTGCGCTTAAAAGATGTGGCAACCGTAGAACTCGGCCAAGAAAATTATTCCATTTCCGGACAATTTAACGGAAATGGCGCCGTATCAATGGCAATCAATCTGTCTTCCGGAGCAAATGCCTTGGACACGATGAAAAACGTTAAAGAAACATTGGAAGAACTGGCACAATTTTTCCCTGAAGATATGACATACACTATTGCTTATGACTCAACAAAATATATTCATGCCTCGGTTGAAGAAGTGGTCTTTACACTTTTGTTGACTTTGGCTTTAGTGGTTGGTGTTTGTTACTTTTTCTTGCAAGATTTTTATTCCACACTTATCCCGACCTTAACCATTCCTGTTTCTATTTTAGGAACATTTGCGGTTATTTTGGCTCTCGGATACAGCATCAACATGTTTACATTATTTGCGATGTTACTCGCCATCGGTGCTGTGGTTGATGATGCCATTGTGGTGGTGGAACGTGTGGTATTTTTAATGCAACACAGTAATATGAGTGCACGCGAGGCAACAATGAAAGCTATGAGTGAAATTACCGGCGCTTTGGTTGCAACATCGTGCGTATTGCTGGCAATTTTTGTTCCGGTCGGTTTTTTGGATGGTATTGTCGGTAAGATTTATCAGCAATTTTCGGTCACTATTGCCACGGCAATTATGTTTTCACTTCTGAATGCTTTAACTCTTTCTCCGGCTCTGTGTGCCTTATTGATTAAAAAAATAAAGCCGCATAAATCAGGTTTTTGGTTCAATGTAAACAATTTTATTGCAAAAGCGATACATATTTACTCTCTGGTGGTATCATTTATCGCCAAGAAACGTCGTGTAGTACTGGCTATTTTTGTTTTGTTATGTGTTTTAGTCGGCATTTTATTTAAGACCGCTCAAACGTCGTTTATTCCTGATGAGGACCAAGGCGTAATCGTCATGAGTTTACAACTGCCTGAGGGGGCTGCAAAATCACGTACCGAAGCACTGGTTGCAAAAGCAAACAAGATTATTCGCCAAGAAAAAGGTGTGGAAAATGTTTCCGATGTTATCGGATTTTCGCTAATGGGCGGACGCGGTGAAAACGTGGCAATGTCGTTTATTGTGTTAAAACCATGGGAACAGCGTAAAAGTCTGGCTGATTTTTCAACTAATATTATGCATCGGTTACAAGGTGCCATGAGACAATTTCCGGAGGCACAATTCCAATTCTTTGAAATGCCAGCAATTCCAGGGCTTGGTATGGCTAATGGTTTGGATATCCGTTTACAATCTAGGCAAAGTATGGATTAT
>JAFUXW010000074.1 GCA_017477035.1 Alphaproteobacteria bacterium
AAATATACAAACATATAAATAATGCCTGTACTCACTGCATCTATAGAAAAACTTTGCATTACAAGTAAAACAATCCCCCAATGATAAACAGTCCCGTAAGCCAAAATTTTACGCACATTTTGAACACTGCAAGCTCCCAACGCTCCTAAAGATATAGATATAAGCGCAATGAATTTATAAAATAAGTATAAATTTTCGGAAAACGGAGATATCGCCTCTACGTTAAATCTGATAAAGCCACCCCAACAAGCACAAATAGGAACGATAGCAAAATAGGCAAACAACGGAAGAAATGTCCCACCTAATGTCTCTGTATACCAAAAATGCAGAGGCGCTATTCCCAACATAAACGTAAACACAATTAATATTGCCGAAACCGCAATAAAAAGATAAATATTTCTTGTATAAATTGATAAAACTTCTCTAATCTGAGCATAATTAAAGCTATTCGAATACCTATAAAAAATAAGCAAAGACATTCCCAAAAGAATAAAACAAAAAACCATTGCCGTCAAATATATCTTATCGCTTTTAATTTCTTTTTTAACAGAATTTCCTTTCAGCATGGCATAATTTCCCATCATCATAAAAATACAACAAACCACGCTTAAGAGTAAATTAGTAGACCTTATCAACAAACTACCGAAAAGCAGTGTTACAAAAATCCCGCCGCAAAAAGTATATCCGGATACCCCCATAGAGGCAAACCATTTACGAGAAAGATATAATAATGTAAAACTTCCACTGTATAGCATACATTCAAATAAAAGAGTATAGTTATTTCCTGATGTAACCTCGGCAATTAAAGGTTTATTATAAAAAATAGCTGTCAAAACAAATGCGCAAATCATCATAAATTTACTGAACTTAAAACATCCGTATTGTTCATCTTCATTATGCTCTGAAAACATCAAGATAAAAATACTTGAAAGTAACACAATCAACGGAGATAAATAAATTATACTTTCTAACATTTCTTTTATGCTCCTAAAATGCGAACCATAACGGATTAAAGAATGAGACAAACAGAAAGATTATGACTGTTACTAAAAATGCCACTTTTCGCTTTGATATATCTTCAATCTCAATCGCAGGATTTTTATTTGCACTGTCACGCATAATAAACAATTCATACAATAATGCCATATTGGCAATAGATATTGCCGTCATCATCAACACCCCGAATGTAAAGCTGATTCGGAAAAATGCTGATATGAGCACGAAATTGTTCCAAAACATTGCAGATAGAGGTAACCCCACCGCTATCAACACAAAAAACGCAAAAATCGCCGATAACCTCGGCATATATGCTAAAATTCCTCTATAGTCACAATTGCCTTCTTCACAAACATTTTCAGCCCATAAATCAAGAACTGTCAGTGATGCATTAACTATCAAAAAAGTAATAAGAGAATAGGCTATATTGGTAATATATACTTCCGGAAGCATTATAGTGGTTAGCAAAAACAAGATATAATAAACGGTATTATAAGAAAACAGTTTTTGTAAAAAATCTTTGTGTGACAAGCCAATAAGGGCAATAAATAGCATTGTCATTATGCCAAAAATTTCCACCACCGGTACAAATGGCAAAATCCCCTTAGGTATAGTAATCTGCCAAAAGCGTAAAAATCCATAGACGCCTGTGAGCGGTAGTAAATTAGTCATAACGTAAACCAGTGAACTGCTTAATCCTGAATTTATTGAAGAAATCCAATAATGAAACGGCCAAATAGGAAT
>JAFUXW010000075.1 GCA_017477035.1 Alphaproteobacteria bacterium
AATATTTTGTTTTGGGTTAAAATCATATCCCATTATTTCTAATATTCTTTTCGCTTTTGCTTTTTGTTTTTCTAACTCCGATTTCCTTTTTTGTTCTTCAAAATACGGTATCAATATATTTTCATATACATATTTTGATGCCTTATCTTTTCTTTTTTGAATTAGCTCGTTTACATATTTTCTTAAATTTTCGTCCATAATTTTTGCTCCTTTATTTTTTATTTTTTTTAATGTAATTTCTTGACACAACTTGTATATTTTGATAAATTATATAATGTATTTAGCAAATATATTAAAATATAAACAATAGGAGAACGTTATGATAGATTATTATGAACCGCCTCAATTCGTTCAACCTTCTTCAGCAGTTGTCAAATATGTAAAGCAACGCAATCTGAAAATAGTAAAATCAGTATGTGAAGTTGAACATAAATATGGCATGTGCAAAGATTATAATATTTATGAACTGTGTATTATAAAAGAACCCGATGCAAAATTCTTTATTTTGGAAAAAAACGGACATATTCGCCTTGCAAATTTAGACGAAAGCATTTGTATTGTATTCAACAGTCCTAAAAAAGAAATTTTATATTCATATAGCAACAGCAAAGTCATTAGAAAACTTGCAGCGTTAACGTCTAGACTTAACCTTAGGCTTCGTTATATTCGACATAATCTCTGGTTTTAATATTTTATCATCAATCCTGCCTACTCGTAACGGATACCCGATTGGATAACCCATAAACAACACCGGTTTTATTTTTTCTTCAAACTCATATTTGTTCATAGTTTTATTTATCATTGGATCATATATTTTCAACTCCCCGGATTCTCTATATATGCAAACTGAGTGTGAGTCATTAGAATATTGACTAGGAAGATAAACAAGCATATAGCGTTCATTTGAATTAACCATTTTTTCCAAAGCATTAATACAATCTTGCGGATATTTTTCAGATATATCCACCGGTTTACACTCTTCACCTGTATTTGGATTAATAAAAACACTCCAAGGGTTTTTTGCCAATTGCGTGCTTACGTCATTACTTGGCATCACTTCTAAATTATACCCCCTTAATCTTGCTTCTAAGCAAGGAACACAACTTTGACATATATTTGTATATTTTTTACTCCATGATTTATAATTTGGATTCACATTTTTCCCGCCAGCTTCTTCAAATGTCATTGGTTTTCCGCGTTTTACGCCTGCAATTTCATCTGGATATAGTTTCTTTTCTACTGATAGTTCAAATTTTAAATCCGATTTGTTTGTATCGTTTGCCAGAAGATTATTTGTGCCCGTCTGTTCATTTGCATAAATTGTGCTTGCTCCGCGATTTGGTTTGTGGCGCCAATATGAATCCACGTCCACTCCGTCAGAGCGTTCGTAATCTCTGACGTGCACCATATCTTCACCATTTATATTCTGAACTTTTTCTTCCGGCTCTACATCTGTTCCCATTACTTTTGGTACTGTATTGCCCATTTCATTTAACTCATCATTTGCTGTCTGATTTTGAATATTTTGTTTTGGGTTAAAATCATATCCCATTATTTCTAATATTCTTTTCGCTTTTGCTTTTTGTTTTTCTAACTCCGATTTCCT
>JAFUXW010000076.1 GCA_017477035.1 Alphaproteobacteria bacterium
AATCAAAAAACAACAAGAACTTTCAGCAATGCAAAAATATAGAGATATGCTTCCGTCTGAAATAGGAAATCATATTTTTGAATTATGGAATGAATACGAAGAAAAGCAAACTCCGGAGGCTCGTTTAGTATCGGCTTTAGATAAGGTTGATGCAAATTTGCAGGCTAATTTTCATTTAGATGGAGATGTGCGATACTGGCTTGATTGTGAAGATGGCGAGCAATATCGTAAAATAAATACCGAAAAAAAACAGGTCATTGCGGATTTAGCTGAAAATTTTATTGAAGAAATAGAGAACGGCACAATTGCTCTATCAGAACAAAATATGAGCCGTTGGCCTGATAAGTTTTAACGGAGTCGAGATAAGTGCTGATAAGAACAAAACAAAAATTAAAAAAATGGGTTGTTCGAGCAGGTGTTTTGACAGCTGTTGTTTTGCTTTGTTATGTTAATGTGCGTCGCTTAAACAACAATATTTATTCCAATTATGAAAAAGCAGTAGAATATGGGCGTGTGAGCGAAAATAAAGAAATTATTGAACCGGTGATAGCGGTGGTATTTCACAATAATCCAATAAGTAAAAAGAAGAATATTTCCACATATGTGGATCATTCCGATAATTATAAAGAGCAAAACGTAAAAATAGTGATTTTACCGACAACCCTCACTGCCGACAGTATACCTGTTGCAGAAAGATTATATGCGGAAATAAATAAATATAATCAGATAAACAAAGTTGTATTAATCACCGAAAATGAAAAAGAAATCGTTCAGCATAAAGAAATGTTGCAAAATATAAACAATATAAAGGATATAGAAGTAGTAAAATTAAGCGAATCCGATATTTCATCAGAAAGCAAAATAGAAAAATATTTTCATAAAAATAACGTTTTGGTTGTGGCCCTGGTTGATTTGAATAATCTTAATAAGCTAAAAAATAATTTTTTGGCAGATGAAATAGTATGGCTTGCTCAAAAATATGCGTATAAAATGCATGTATTTGATGCTATTGATACCCAACTTGCCAAGGCAGCCGAAAAAGATTATGAATCACAATTTTCATTATCGGTATCAAAGGAAGAACCTTTATTAAAAAAGCAACAACGGAATTTGCAAAAATATATTAATCAATATAAAGTTCCATTGTTGAAATATTTTAAGCAAAATATGCGTTTGGGTGAAGAAAAAGAGACAATATGGCCAGCCAAAACAGCACAAACATATCGTTTATACGATAGAGGGTCGGTATATATTCGCTTTTTTGGAGAAAACGACAAAGAGTTATTTGCTCGTGCCAAAATAGGTAAAAACAAGGGTATTATAGTTGCGGTTATTGAACTTGCTCGCAAAGCAGCTCGCAAAATAACTTCGCCGATAAAATCGTATAAAATCTATATTCTTACAGACTTTGAGCCTATAGTCGGCAATGAGCAGTCATTGGTTAATGATTTAGAAACAGATGACGGAGTATATGTTAAGTATAAAGGCAAGAAAGCACTAATGGTTGCAGATGAGCGTAATCAGTATTCCCGTAATTGGCTGAGTTTGTTATATGCCAGAGCAGGTGTTACAGGGAATGCTGTTAAAGACGATATTGAATTATTCAGATTTAAAACAGTGGAGATTGAAAATGAAAATTAATGGTTTCAAACTTAAATATTCAGCGTCTGAATTAAAACAAAAAGTCAGCAAAGAAATGCGTCAAATTGTTTTAATTGAT
>JAFUXW010000077.1 GCA_017477035.1 Alphaproteobacteria bacterium
TCGTAACGGACAGATTTTTGTTCGATTCCGGTGCTGTTCGTACAATAACGGACGCTTTTGAAGAAATGGATATAGATTATCAAATTTTCTTTGATGTTAAACCTGATCCGACTTTATCAACAGCCAAACAGGCCATGACCATGATAAATGCCTATCAACCGGATTTAATCGTGGCATTGGGCGGCGGTTCTCCGATGGATGTTGCTAAGATTCTTTGGTTGATGTATGAACAACCGGATACTGATTTTGAAAATATATCCATGCGCTTTATGGATATCAGAAAGCGTATCTGCTCAATCCCTGAACTTGGTAAAAAAGCAGATTTGGTTTGTATTCCGACAACTTCCGGAACAGGTTCTGAAGTGACGCCGTTCTCAATCATTACTGATGACGAAACACACGTAAAATATGCAATTGCGGATTATGCGTTAACTCCTAAAATGGCAATTATTGATGCCAATTTCGTTGACGGAATGCCTAAGGGGTTGACTTCTGCCGGCGGTATTGATGCGTTAGTTCATGCGTTGGAAGCTTATGTATCCGTTATGGCAACAAACTACACCAATTCTTTGGCTTTGGAAGCAATTAAGCAAATTTTCCGTTATTTGCCGGCGGCATACAAAAAAGGTAAGGATGATCCTGTTGCACGTGAAAAGATGCATAATGCCGCCACTATTGCCGGTATGGCTTTTGCCAATGCTTTCTTGGGTGTTTGTCACTCAATGGCTCATAAATTGGGAGCTATGTACAATATTCCGCACGGTATAGCCAATGCACTTTTGATTTGTCAGGTTATTCGGTTTAACGCAACAGATTGCCCTAAAAAGCAGACGGCATTCCCGCAATATGAAGCACCGGAAGCTAAGAAAAGATATGCTCAAATTGCCCATGTTTTGTATTTAGCCGACGAGAATGTTTCAGATGATGAAAAAGTTGAACGTCTTATTAAAGCTGTTGCCAAATTAAAAACAGAAATAGGTATTCCTAATTCCATTCGTGAATGGGGTGTTGATGAAAAGACTTTCAAGAAGAACTTGGATAAATTGGCTCGCTTGGCATTTGATGATCAATGCACGGGGGCAAATCCGGTATATCCGTTGATAGATGACATTAAACAGATGTATATGGATGCCTATGAAGGTAAATACTAAAAGACATATCATAATTTGATACCAAAGCTCCGAGGATGCATACTTCGGAGCTTTTTTACCATGATAGATTATAATATTCATATTTAACATCTCAGTAAATAAAAATAACTTTTGATTGTATGTAGTTTTTAAAATCGCTTTACATACTTGTTTTCTCATAATATACTCTCATATAATAATGAAAGGAAACAAAATGAAAAAGATTTTAACGATTATATTGGGAAGTTTACTGTTTGCGTCAACCATTGAAGCCAAAACATTGGTAGCTTATTATTCCATAACGGGGAATACTCAAAAAGCCGCCGAAGTTGTTGCCGAAGCAACCGGAGCAGACCTTTATCAAATTGAGTTGGTAACACCTTATCCGCCGGAATACAGAGATCAGGTGGCACTGGCTAAAAAAGAATTGGCAGACGGCACGTTGCCGCCGATTAA
>JAFUXW010000011.1 GCA_017477035.1 Alphaproteobacteria bacterium
AGATTTGGAAATTAAGCCGACAATGGTGGAAAAGATTATTGATGAAATGGGGAGCAAAATAACAGCGGCATTACCGGAACTTGATAAGCAATTTGCCGGAAACGGTATCAAAACAGAGATTGTTGCTCAAATAAAGGCATTAATAGAAAACAGAATAAAACAAATTTCATAAACTTTGGGACCGAATGTCTACTTTTGCAAAAAAAGTAAAGGAGGCCACAAGGCCTCCTTCTTTTAGCGATGAGTATCCATAACATACACAAGGTCATCATCATTCCACAGACCTTCTTGTTTGGGATAAGATATTCTTTCATGCCGGAAATCAACCATTATAGAGTAACTTTCATCGTCATCCGGATAACGGTTGAGAATGTTTTTGTATGTATCAACACAAGGGTGTTCTTTATCAGCCCATCTGCCGCCTAATATACAATAATCATAAACTGCAGATATTTTATCCCAGACATCACCATTTTTATCTGGTAACTCAAAATGAAAATATTCTGCATTTTCCTCATGCATGTTCATGTCAGTCTTTACCCATCTACCGAATTCCCCAATGCTTTCGTCATCGTAAGGAAATGACAAAGAACGTTGCAGGTAATAAGCATCAGGAAAATCTTTAACACGAGCAATTAGTAAAGAATGTACCATTTTTTTATTCCTTTCAAAATGTTTTAGAGTAAAGGAGGCTCTAAGGCCTCCTTTGTGTTGTGTGAGCCGAAAGACTATACTTGCATATATCTCGGTGTTTCAGCAGTGGCTTGCGCCATCAGGACCTCGTGAACGACATCATCAACCATTCCTTTGGCCGCTTCATAAGTACGGATTTCCGCAGCTTTCTTTTCCGCTTTTTTCTTTTCACGCTCAAGGCGCTTCTTTTCACGGCGTTTTGCACTGTTGACCTTCTTACGGGCTTCGGCTTTCTCAACTTCATTACCGAGAAACTCCGTGATTTCTTCATCAAATTCGCCATTGACCACTTCGGTATAGATATCCGATAAGAAATTCAATTTCTCATTTGTATCTAATAACGAAAGAGCATAACGGGCAATTCTTTTGCCGCCGAGACGGAGCGTAAAGATAGACTGACTATCGGTATCAACAATCAACTTGTTCATACGATTTTGTTTATTCCAACTATCTTTCTTGAAGTTGCGCATATTTTCATCCAAAAGATTCAAAATGCGTTTCTTACAAGTATCGTAGTTGAGTTTTCCTTCATCTTGATATGTTTCAATCTTGACTGCGTTAAATTTTGCTAATGCGTTTTTCATTTTAGTTTCCTTTCAAAGTATATTAGTGGTTAATAAATGATTTTTCTCCGTCAAAGCCCTCATAGCCAGAAAATGCTTTTATTATGGCCTTTTCCTGACATTCGCAGGAGCATACGAATTGAATGGGATTGACATCACAAAATACTGCTAATTCCGCAAATATTGCTTTTTTTGATAATTCATCAAAAGCCATACTTATTCTGTTACTAAAGTCAAACCCTACTGGGACATCATAATTGTTTAACGTTCCATCATATGCATGAAATTTATATTCACTTCTGATAATTTGTTCACCATCGGTAACTAATTCCATTATAGGAATGAATATAAAGGCCTTTGATGGTTCGTGTCCGTTTCGCAGAATATTTTTATCTATCGCATTTCCGTTTATCGGATTGATTATATATACTTGACTGTACGTTTTACTTGTCATTTTAGTTTTCCTTTTAAAAATTAGGTTTAAGTTAAAAAAAAGCATAATAATTCTGTTATTGGAATTGCAGATATCATCTGCCAAACCAATGATTAAATCGGTTGTTGTTAGGGGTTAATTTGTCGGCTTAAAGCTAATATGCCATGCGGGCGATATTAACGAGATTTTCAAGCCTTTTGGCTTCTTTCTTCGTCAGATACGACTTCCGGAAAGAATTCCAAATGTAAAATAACTTTCTCATGTTCAATCCTTTCATCTGTTGTTTTGGGTATAAAATCCCTGTTATGGAAAATAGGCATCCCTTTTTACCATTGAGCTTTCATACTTAATGATTACGTTATTTTTTGCGGCGCTATCGTCGCCTTACAATCATAGTATCAAATTTAAAAATCTGATTGTAAAGCATTATTTTGAGGTCAAAATTTTCAAAAACCGGTTTTGGATGGATATTGATGTAAATGGATGTAAAACGATGTAATTTTTCTGAAATCCGAAATGCCGGATTTTGTAATTTTTTATCACTTTTTAGGGAAAAATGCCGGAGAATCGGAAAAATTAACTATTCGGAATCAGCGGAATTTGACTCATTTTTGCTGTATTTTTCACGCAGTTTTTTCAATGTATCCCAATCCTGCATTTTGAATGCGTGCAGGGCTTCCAACGGATATGTCATAGATTTCCCATCTCCGATGTAAGGTATAGTTTCTCTCGTAATTCGTTGCTTGTCTGCCATACGCTTCTTTGCCAGATTGTCCTTGGACATTCCGAGATAATATGCAGCATACTTCGGTCGCAAGAAACCGCTCTCACAAGCAATCTTATAAGCTTGGATGTCAAATTCTTCCGGTGCTTCATAGTTTGTTTTAATAATACCTGCTTGTTCTGCCGCCGCTTGTAATCCGCTTGCCATCAAAGAATTGGCAAATTGATTTATGGAATCATCCAGTTCTTGTGATGGTTCGGCATTAAACGAAACGTTCTGGAACTTTGAATACTTGCTGAAATAGCATTTATCAACCATAAAAGGCTTCATAAACGCTACGTTTTTAAGATTCAAATTCGTTTCCGATTTCTTGCTAATATTAGAAAACGTCAATGTTCCGTTTATTATAGTATTTTCTATGTGAACCATATTTTCGGCCATATCAGGTTCATCTTGAATATCGGCTATGATTGTTGTGCTGTTAATCCCGAAATAACAATTCAGAATATCCAATACATACGGCATATGTTTGCTGTTTGTGCATGAGCCAAATTCCGATTGTCCTAAAAACTTACATTTTAGGAAGCATAAATGTCTGTTCGGAGCCACGTAAAGTACCCTAAATCTTTTTTTAAATACACAGTCATAAAAGAATATCGGAAGCTCTACAGAAGTTATAGTTCTCTCTATATCATGGTTAAATACGCAATTTTTAATGCCGATTTCCTCAAATATTCCGTACTTATTATCCAGTAATTCTTCATAGATATTGATACTTTCGTAGGAATTAAAATTGATATTTTGCAGCAGCAAAGCGCTATTTTTGATAACAAAATACTCTGATATGGTCGGATTCACCTTCAATAATGCTGTTTTATCGTATTTAATGCGATAATTTGAAATAACTCCATTCACAATATCCGGAGCAATAAATTTGGAAAATCCGGTCAGAATATATTTGATAAAATCCTCAATCAGAGGGAATAACTCTCCAGGAAGCGTCTTTTTGATTTTTACTTCTTTAACATAATAATCAAAGTACCAAAGAGTTGTATAGTGCTGCTCAATATCGAGCACCAACTGTCCGTTTTCATCTTGTTGGGATACCAGATGTTTGCCGATGCCATTACAATCAGTCATATACCTTATGAATTTAGCAATATCCAATTCTTCGCCATCTGTGATAAATTTAGAAAATTCTTTCTCCAATTTTTTATCCAGCTCTGCATCGGCTTCCAAACAACAGGATAGCATTCGGATGTATTTTTCTTCTATAATTTCTAAAAGCGAATTTATGTTTTCAGCTTCAGCGAAAGCATTGTTTACTGCAAGTTCGTGCTCGATATAGGTCTTTAGTAAGAACGGCTCTATGTCCTTTTCATATGAATAATTGATTTCATCACCGCCGGCCTTATTTTTCAAAAATAATTCATTCATGTGTTCTTGAAAAGTATCAACTCTTTTTATTCCATAATTACCAGCTC
>JAFUXW010000078.1 GCA_017477035.1 Alphaproteobacteria bacterium
AAAGAGTTATTCAAAAAGCTGTTGAACGTATGATTTCCCGTAATCCATTGGGGCGTCAGATGATGACCAAATTAAAGGTATATGCCGGTGAAAATCATCCGCATACTGCTCAAAATCCGGAAGTTTGGGATATTGCTTCTCAAAACGCTAAAAATAAAAGGAGTGCTTTGTAATGGCTACTAAAAAAATCGAATCTTTAAAAGATATAAAATCTGCAACTGCTGAAACCGAAGTTAAAACGACACGCAAGTCAGTTAAAGATAAACAAGGTCGCTCTTATGCTACAGGTAAAAGAAAAGATGCTGTAGCCAGAGTTTGGATTATGCCGGGTAAAGGAAATATTACGGTTAATAGTAAGTCTATTGATGAATATTTTGCTCGTCCGGTATTAAAAATGGTTATTAATCAACCGTTTGCTATTACCAATCGTGAAAATGAATTTGATGTAATCTGCACTGTTAAAGGTGGGGGATTATCTGGTCAAGCCGGCGCTATTAAACACGGTATTTCAAAAGCATTAAATGAATATGAACCTGAGTTAAGATCAATTTTGAAACAAGCCGGTTTCTTAACTCGTGATGATCGTGTTGTTGAACGTAAAAAATACGGTAAAGCCAAAGCTCGTCGTTCTTACCAATTCAGCAAACGTTAATATTTATATGAATTTTTCAAATCGAAAGAGGTGTATTTTTTTACACCTCTTTTGATATTTTGATTGCAATTTTAGTATAGATTGTATATGTTATAACCAGTTGTTAACTTTTTATTAATAAAGGAATTATGATGAAAAAAGTAATTTTTACCGTAGTAGCGGTTTTGGTGCTGGCCGGAGGTGCTGGTGCTTATTGGTTTGGAAATCAGCCTAAGATTACTTACTATCCTGACGGAAAAATGAAAACTTCCGTGGAGCAAAAGTTCTTTAAAGAAAATGGTGAGTATAAAATATTTAATCAAGACGGAACATTATCCCAAAAGTTTAATGTTATTGACGGATCGAGAATAGGACAGGGATTTATATATGCCGGAGGAGTTACAATTAGTGTTAACTATGTCAACGGCGTTTTATCAGGTCCGTTAAAGCTTGATACAAAAGGTAAAGTTCCTGAATTGGATAATTTACAAATCAATTTATCCAATGGTCAATTTTTGCTCGAATATAAACCAGTTGAAATAAACGTTAAAAATGGTGATGATAATCCGATATCTGCGCCTGATGTTAAAGAAATGGGTAAAATTACTTGTGCAGAAAATATATTTTTAGATAATTTACAAAATTTTCTGAATAATCAAACCATAGATACTTATAAAAAGTTTGCTGAGTGTGTTTTGGTTAATGAGCTGGTTTTGGACGATGATTTATATAAATGTGAATTTAAAGGTGGTTATCAGTATCCTAAATTTACTTCAGCTTCCGAATTGCAATGCGAAAGTAAAGGGCTTGACGATATAATTGCATCATCGTTTATGAATGCCGGTATTGAAGATATTGGTAAAGTTACAGCCTCTCTTAAATATTTGCCTAGTGAACAAAAGTTTTCTTTTATCATTAAAGATGATAAAGGAGTTTATAATCAAGTTCAAACATTTAAAGGTTTGGAAGAGATAATTTCAGCTATAGCAGAATATACATTTTCTAAACAAGATTCAAAAGATACGGTTAAAATGGCATCGGATATTTTCAATAATTTGGTTATTTCCGATAGTCAGTTAACCATTGGAGGTAAAGTCGTTTCTTCTACTAAAGGTGAGTTTAATATTATGAAGGGATTTTCCGATCCGTGGATGACTTCTTTCTTTGGTATTGAAAACACCGTTACTTCACAGATGAAAATAACCGATAAAGGAATGGTGATGAATATAGCTTATCCGATATCGAAGAAACCATTACTTTCCGCAGGTATTCAAATTAATGACAATTTCAAGCAAAAATATAAGTCATTTCTTGAGTTTGTTATGAAAGAATTCAGTGAAAATTCAGAAGACGTGGCGAGCGAAAATATTATGGCAAAATTACCTGAATATTCGATGGCATTTTCCGATGTTATAAATTCGATTAATGCACTATTGATGAATAATAAAGGTGAAAAGGTATTGGGAGCCGTATTTAATGTTAAACAAGGTGTTGACTTTATGACTGCGCTTGAAGATATCAACAATGCATTTACGGTAAAAATTATCGGTTATAAGAATAATAAACCTAATAAGGTTATTTCAGGTGATATGAAAAATGGTTTTGTTGCTAACGGAAAAAGCATAAATACTGAAGATATTTATGATTATCTGGATAAGGACGCATTAGAAGAAGTGTCAAAGCAGATTGAAAAAGAATATTCTGAAGTTTATAAAATGATGCAAGAAAATAAATATCCGAGTGATCCGTTTATAAAAGGATTTTACGAGGGATATTTTAATGCAATGCAACAATATAATTCTTTACAGGTAAACGAAAAAATAGAGCAGTTAGCCGCCAATATTCGTAAAGTATACGTTGATAGTGATAATTACGGAAATTTGGATAATAAATTGGCTATAAATCTCAATACCGTTCCTAAAGATATGATTGCAAGTGACGGAAGTATAATAAGTTCAATTGGAGGGAAAGTAAATATTTCGTCAGCGAAGGCTTTTGAAGGCGATGATGAAAACTTGGCATTCACAATTGAACTTGACGAACTTTCTCAACAAGCTTGTTTTGTTATTGCCACTAATATATGGGATGCAAATTCAGGTATTATGGGAATGGGTATAAATCAGAATTTAAATGATTTATATTTAGATGAAAGTGAAGATGAAAAAGCTCGGCAATGTGCTGAAGAGGAAATCTTATGCGCAATTGAACGGGAAATGCAGGCTGTCGAAGCTGCAAAAGTGTGTAAGCAAAGCGGAAACACAATATATCTTAAATTTCAATAATATATTGGTTTAATTTATAAAAGAGCTAAAGGGTGCTGACAAGCACCCTTTAGCAGATTAAAAATCTTGTTTGACATTTTATAAGCAATGATGTTTATAATGCAACTATGTATATATATGTTTAAAAATATAAGGAATAGAAAATGCATGGATTACACCCGCTAATTATAGATTTAACCTTAATAACGATTTATGCTGCAATTACGACATTGGTATTTAAAAAATTGAAACAACCGACAGTTTTAGGGTATGTGTTGGCAGGTATTTTTGCCGGACCTTATTTTGATTTGGTACCAACGGTTACAGACAAGGCTAATCTTGACTTATGGGCTGATATAGGTGTGATATTTTTGTTGTTTAATCTAGGGTTGGAATTTAGTTTTAAAAAGATGATGGCTGTCGGTAAATCGGCAATGATTACCGCAACACTTAATATATTTTTGATGTTATTTGTCGGATATTATATCGGTATGTTTTTGGGGTGGACTACCTCTGACAGTTTCTTTTTAGGTTCTATGATTTCTATGTCATCAACAACCATTATTATTAAGGCTTTTGATGATTTGAATATTAAAAAACAAAAATATACCGATTTGGTTTTCGGAATATTGGTGATTGAAGATATTGTCGGTATTTTATTGTTGGTGTTATTACCGACAGTAGCAATAGGGAAGGGAATAAACGGCGGAGATCTATGGGTGAGCGTTATGAAACTGTTAACATTCCTGATTTTATGCTTTGTTTGCGGTATTTATCTCGTACCTACAGCTCTACGCAAGATAAAAAACTTTCTTACCGATGAAATGTTGTTATTGGTTTCGGTTGCCTTAAGCCTTTCGATGGTATATTTAGCGGTGTATTTCGGCTTTTCTTCAGCTTTAGGAGCTTTCGTTATGGGGTCTATATTGTCGGAAACCGGAGTTATTCATCGAGTAGAAAAAGTTATTAAACCTCTTAAAGACTTTTTTGGTGCGGTTTTCTTTGTGACTGTTGGTATGATGGTAAATCCTGAAATGTTTATAACGTATGCATATCCTATTTTCATTATTACAATGGTGGTGCTAATAGGAATGGTAATTTTTTCCATATTCGGTTGCGTAATTTCAGGACAAAACTTAAAGACAGCCGTTTATTGCGGATTCTCATTGGCTCAAGTAGGGGAATTTGCATTTATTATTGCCACACTGGGAATGAGCTTAGGGGTAATTGACGGATTTGTTTACCCGATTATAGTGGCTGTGTCAGTAATTACCACGTTTTTAACTCCTATTATGATGAAATCGTCAGAAAAAGCTTATAACATATTGTGCAATGTATTACCACAAAAATGGCAGGAATATATAGAAAAGAATACACGCACAGATAAAGAAACAGGAGCGGAAGAACAGTTGTGGAAAGATTTGTTTAAAAGCTCATTTATAAGGGTATTTTTATTTTCTTTCATATTAGCGGCGATTATTGCTTTTTCTAATCAATTAATTCGACCGTATGCGTTAAAATGGATGCCTAATTTAGCAGCCAGATTGACAACAACATTGATTACTTTATTACTAATGTCACCGTTTTTAAAAGGATTAATGGGTGGAAGTATGAATTTATTACCAATTAAAAAGTTTAAATTTTTACCTCAAGAATTATCATTTAGAAATAAAATAAAGTTACCTGAATTCAATTTTTCTAAAACGAAAAAATCAGCTAAAATAGTTAATAAACCGATAGGTCAACCAAGTAAAGTTATGGCCGTTTCCAATCAGATTAAAACTGTTATTGAGGCAAATACAGATACAGTGAAAAATTTATTTATGGGAACAGAAGGACGGATAACCAGAATATATAACGATTTGTGGGCTGCTGATAAATCGAATCATTTACCGCTTTTGACTTTGGTCAGTTTTCGTTTATTGGTAATGTCTTTCTTTATCGTTACAGCAGTTCACCAATTTTTGACTGAAAATCCTAAGGTTATTTTTATAATGCTATTAGCAACCATCTTTTTAATTACTCGTTCAAAATGGTTGCTGAATCAATATCTTAAAATAGAAAACCAATTTTTGGATAACTTAAACGGAGAGCAACAAGAAGAGGGTAAGGAATAAAAAAAGAACAGCAGGATTTGAATATTCGGCTGTTCTTTTTTGTTTGTTTAGATTTCTGCAGGAAGCGGGAGAATAAAACGCACATTCCATGTCCGCGGAGGATTACTTTGAGATGTGGCGGAAAGGAAAGGAGTGCTTCCGATTTTATCACCACCATACGCTTCAAGAAAACGATTGACTTTGCTCAAATTCACCTGAAGAGCCCTGAAGTGATCATCATTGGGTATAATCCAGTTGATACCGCAGATGCATTCTTGTCTGTCAGCCAAGCGTCGAGCCTCATCAATGTTGAGGTTGGTAGCGATATTCTTAAGAGCAAGCACGTAGCGAATTTGTCTGTCTTTGACAACAGGACCGATAACCTCTCCGCCGTTGAGCGCATACTCAATACCCGTGATGCCGTGTTTTGCAAAATGCAATAGCTTACAGGTTGTAGAACCTTGGTTTGCAGATGGTTTCTTTGCATCAGGAATACATTCCAGCATACGCAGAATCTCGTTCTTTGTCAGCGCACCTCCCAAAATTCTTGAGCGCAATAAGCTGACAAGCTCATCATTTTCGATCAGGTCACTCAAACTTACGTTTAGAGTCTTCATAACCGCTTTTACTGATTCAACACTTAATCTATCCATAATCATTAAAATTTATAATGTATGATTTGAGTTTTTATATAACATGAAATTGACAAATTTGCAAGTTTTAATTTCTGCATTTATTACATATTTTGTCAAAATTATTTTCTGTTTTTTTAGAATTTTGTTCCTGCACAAAATTGATTTGCGGATTTTTTTCTTGCATAAATTTGATTGCTCTTTCCGGGGTATCATAAGCAAAATCAACTGTTAAATCTGCAGATATAGGCATTCGTTGATATATAAGCAGACAAGTATCTTTTCCAAGTTTGATGTGTTTAATGCTTTGCAACTGTTTATCAGTTAGCATTAAAAAATTATCAAATTTATGTCCTTCATCATTAACTTCTTGTACAATGACGTTGCGAATCACCTGAAAATAACTTCTTTTAGGATTGTCGTCTATAATTCCGCCTTGTTGGTGGATTCTGACTTCACCGACGGTATTACTGAAATCAAGCTCGGTAAAATTATCCGACGTATCGCCTAAACTCATTTTTTTGAAACATTTCGGAAATACAATCTTTTTAAGTTTACTTAAATCAGAACCGGAAAGTTGCATATCAACATATTTATAATTTTCCATGTTAATTTCAGTAAGATTTTCCAATTTTTGATTATTGGCATGAATAGTCAGGTTTTCAATACTCGGCTTTAATAAACGGCTATCAGGCAAAAATCCGGTGCACACAAGTGTTTTAAGATTCTTATAAGTGGTACTGTCTAATGAAATCTCCGGCATTTCTCTATTTTCTCCTGCCAATATGATGCTGAGTTTTTCTATGCTTGGCGGTAATATTGTATGATTTAAAATATTGCTGTCAATACACACATCAATAAGTTCAGAGCAGGATGATAAATCAAGATGCGGAATATTCTCAAATGGAATTATGCTTAGATTAAGTTCTTTAAGTTTAGTTAGTTCTTTAAAATTGAATTCTTTTGCGTGTAAAACACCTGAAAAATTCTGCAGATTAACTATTTCAGCACATAGTGGAAATTTGATGGTTCTTAAACTGTTTAGATGTGCAAAAGAGGCAGATATTCCTTTTACATGAGAACTTCCGTCTTTCCTAGCCTTGTGAGAGTTTCCGAATTTAAGAGGCCCTAAATTAAAACTTTCTATTTTACCTAATTGTTTGCTGTTTATATTGGAAAAATCAAGTTCTTCCAATTTAGGTAAATCGGCAAAATCCAATATACAAGTTGAAAGGGTATTCGGAAATACAAGTATTCGTAATTGTTCAAATTTGGAGCCTAAGGCTTCTATTTCGACTAACTCAGGATTAAGAGATAAATCAAGTTTATGTATTTTAGGAAACGTACCATTTAATATCAGCGATTTTAAATGAGTATAATCGGCTGTAAAATTATTGCCTATATTTGAATATTGCTTACCCAGTTCATAATTACCGCTACCGACGTGCAAAGTTTCTAAAAGCGGAGCTTGTGGCAGTTTTTCCAATCCAGTAACACATTCTCCGTATAAATACAGATATCTTAAGTTAGGCATTGAATGCATGGTAAATTTTTTTACTATATCAGAACTTTCAATGCTTAAATTTTTCAAAATCTCGGTATTGATGTTTAGTAACTCCGGAAATTCTCCTTTAAGTCCCAAGGATGTTATGTTATCGGGTAATCTGGTTAGTGACGGAAAACCACCTTCAAGAGAGAGTTCTTCAACTCCTTCAGGTAATGTATGCAGTTTGGCAAATTTTCCTTTTAACGATATTTCCTTTATGCCTTGAGGAAGATTAATGTGTTCTAAACTGTCAAAATTACCATTAAGAGAAAAGTATATTGTCTGAGGCGGTAGAATTATTTGCTTTAATTTTGGCGCTTCCATATCCAAATAAACATCTTTAAGAGACATTAAAGAATAATCAAAAACTTCTCCGGTATACTTCAATGATTTAAAGTGCAAATTTTCGATGCCCTGTAAAGATAAAAGTTTAGCCAACCCTTCATCGCTTATAAGTCCACTGTAGGTTAAATTTTTTATTTTCATCTTATGCAAAGGCAATGCGGTTAGGGCTTCTTCGGTAATCGTAATTGCATCAAAAACCGCATTTTGCTCATTAAAATTGAATAAATCGTGAATTTTATTTTGGGTGTCCTTAAAAATACCGATATTGTTTTTGTCGGCATTAGGAATGCTTTCACTATTTATAATATCTTGAAAATTCTTGCTCTTAATCAGTGTCAGTAACATATCACGCACGGTGTTAACGTATTCACAAGATATTATGCTGTCGTGAGGGCCTTTGATTTGAGTAATCTTTCCGTTTTTAAACTCTACGGTAGCGTGCGGTATTAATTCTTGATTAGCTTCTCCCATATTCCGCAATGAATATATCTGCGTTTCCCCTTTTTCTACCCGTGAGGCGTAAGAACCGACACAATGATGCATGACACTGCCTTCATATTTTAATCCGGCCTTGGTAGTTATTTGCACCATTTGCAGACTTTTTTCCGGATATGTTTTTATAACTTTAATACCGATATGACTTTTCTTAATGCGATTACTCTCTTTCTCACTCGGAGAATTTAATTTTTCAAAATAAGTATTAATATCCGCCAATAAATCAGAAAGAGTAGGGGATTTACGATGTAGTCCAATAAAATAGCGTGTTCCTTTAATGCGTTCCGGATAGTTCTCGAAGTATGATAAAATATAGTCTTTGATATGTGCTGTGTCTTGATATAGGCGAGAATCCTTAAATGCCTGTATATTTACAATTATTGAACTATCATCGTTTTGCTTTGCCAATGATGCTAAATCTTCCAACAATGCTTGCGGCAAATATTTAGAAAGCAGATGGCGTGTGCAAGCATAAACTTTGGCATTTTCGCTCATTTCATTGAATATATTCAGTTCAGAATATGCTTTATTTTTCTTAATCAAATCTTGTTTTATTCGGTTAAGCTTTTTTAGTTCGATACTGTATTCACGCTTATTCTCAAGTCGTTCCGCCTGACGTAATTTTTGTTTGCATTCGTTTATTTGCAGTTTAAGTTGCTTTAATTCGTTTTGATAGCGATTGCGCTTAATATTGCGGGAAGTTTTTGATTTTGCCATAGATTGAGCAAATGAAGTATAATCACTGATTTCATCGGCATTAAATAAAGAGTTTATAACTTGTATAAACTCATCATAATTAGCAATTATCATATCTTTTCTCGGATTCTTGAACTTTTATATATATAGACAGAAATAAAGTAATTGTCAAGAAATTTTATTCGTCAATATCTACCAAACTGCAAGCATATTGATGTGCGTTAAATGTATCTAAGTCGTCAATTTGTTCCCCAACACCGATATAATAAATGGGTAATTTACTTTCTTCGGCAATTGCCACTAAAATTCCGCCTTTGGAAGAACCATCAAGCTTTGTTACAATCAAACCATTAACTCCGATAACCTCGCTAAAAGTTTGAACCTGTGCTACGGCATTCTGACCGGTAGTGGCATCTAAGGTGAGTAACACTGTATGAGGAGCTTGCGGTATAATTTTTTTTATAACACGTTCCATTTTTCTTAACTCATCCATTAAACCGCTTTTATTTTGCAAACGTCCTGCCGTATCAATAAATACCACGTCGTCATTGTTTTTTATGGCTTCATTTAATCCGTCATAACAAAGACCGGCGCTATCGCATCCGTTGGCACCGAAAAACACTCGGATATTTAATTTTTGTGCCCAAGCTCTTAGTTGTTCCACTGCAGCAGCTCTGAAAGTATCAGCAGCAATAAAAGACACTTTCTTTCCCTGTTTTTGTAATTTTGCAGCCAATTTCCCTATAGTAGTGGTTTTTCCAGCTCCGTTTACTCCGACCATCAAAATTACATATGGTTTTACATTAGGACCTATAGCCAAATCTTGCTCGCAAGGCTGTAAAATTTTTTCGATATTTTGCGCCAAGAGACGACGAATTTCTTCATCCGTTATATCTTTATTGTGTCTTTGTTTGGCAAATTCTGAAATTATTTTTTGTGACGAAACAACACCCATATCAGCAGTTAACAATAATTCTTCCAATTCTTCCAAAGTCGAATTATCCAAAGACTTTTTATTAAATATATCATTAATTCCGATGCTTATTTTATCAGAAGATTTTTTTAATCCAAGTCCCAGTTTTTTCCAAAAACTCATTTATTCCTCACTTAATTCTCTTAAAATTGCAGCCCGACGTCGACGTTCTTCCATTGGAATCTGTTGCATTTTTGCTGCCGGCGTTCCTGAACGCTCCGAATACGGAAATACGTGTAGTTTGTTTATTCCAGCTTCTTTGACCAATTTACATGTATTGTCGAATTGTTCTTCGGATTCTTGCGGAAAACCGCAAATAAAATCGGCACCGAATTTAACATCGGGACGAATATTGCGAATCTGTTGGCATAATTGGATTACATCTTCACGTTTATGTCTGCGTCCCATTAATCGTAAAACATCATTATCACCAGATTGAACTGATAAGTGAAAATGAGAAGATATTTTATTGTGTTTACGTAATAAATTTATAAATTTATCATCAATTGCTGCCGGATCGAGAGAACCGAAATTAAGTTCTGAAAGTTCTGGTATTTCCTCTAGAATATACTCTACCAAATCGGAAAAAGATGGCTTATATGAGCAAATATCTACGCCGGTCAGGCAAATTTCCTTAAATCCGTTATGCACTAATTTTTTTATTTGTTCCACTATTTTTTCTTGAGACGCCGAACGGTTTTTTCCACGTGCATAAGGTATAATACAATAAGTACAGCGATGATTACATCCTTGTTGGATTTCAACAAATGCTTTATGACGTCCTTCAAAACCGGTAATTATGTAATCATTGCAATCAGTATCGGCAAATATATCACTGACTTGCTTTTTATCGGCGAATATGCCTCCTACATATTTTTCAATTTCTTTTTTCTCTTTATTGCCTAATACTAAACTGACTTCTTTCATATCAGCTAATTTTGAAGCATTTATCTGTGCAGAACAACCGGTGACTATTATATCGCTATCGGGATTTTTGCGCTTTAGCTTACGGATAGTCTGACGGCATTGTCTTTCGGCTTCTCCGGTCACGGCACAAGTATTAACAACGATAAGATTATCGTAGTATTTCAATTTTTCTTTCATAACTTCGGATTCATACGCATTAATTCTGCAACCGAATGTAACTATTTCTACCATATTATTCA
The DNA here is from genome assembly GCA_017477035.1 of Alphaproteobacteria bacterium. Lineage (GTDB taxonomy): Bacteria > Pseudomonadota > Alphaproteobacteria > RF32 > CAG-239 > RUG410. Next base: position 10,842 of record JAFUXW010000078.1, read on the forward strand.
TTCCTTTGCCGGCAATATATTTGATAATCGATAATTTTGCAATATTTTTTGTATAATATTAGTATATCTTATGAACTTGAGTTTTGATATAACATAAAAAAGTATCACGGTTATGCGGTAATCTCATTTATACACTTTTAATATAAGAAATATAATAAAGTAACATATTGTTTTTACAATATATTTATTTATTACCCTGAAAATATTCTGGGTAAAATAAAAATAATGCTTGTCAAATAAAATATTTTTGTGTAAATGAAAAACAACAGGCAGTTATGGTCTGTAAAAATTTGTTTTAATTTTATGAGGTTAATTTATAATGA
>JAFUXW010000012.1 GCA_017477035.1 Alphaproteobacteria bacterium
TAAATTGTTTTTTAGTCCATTTATCACGGTCTGCCATATTGCGCATCATTTTTTCTCGAAATAGTTTTGCATCTTTTGCATCTAAGGCTTGTGGCAGTCCGGGTTGATTATAGAAACTACCTTTATTATAGTAGAAATCTAAAATAATTAGCTTTAATGGAATTGGATATGTATCAAAATCATTTCTCTTTTTTCTTGCTCTATACAGGTCTTCTCGCAAATGTGTCATCATTCGTTGAACCATATATTCTTTGGATACACGGAGGGCGCATTCGTTTTCGAAAGATTCAGCTAATCTATTGTGATTTTTAAATTCTCCTTTATCGTCTTTTTCAAATCTTTTTGCTACAAAATAGCGATAAGCTGCGTCAACTTCAGCTTCCGTTGCCAACCTATCACCAATCTTCCACGGTACACTCTTGAAATCCTTTTCATCGTCCAGTAAGGCTCCAACACCGGAAGTAATATGGCCAAATTTATCAAGATATATATAATCTTTCATTTTCTCGGTTTCTAATAAATTATTTGCCATAAGTTCTAATAATTCCTCATCGCTTAACATATTTTTGAAATATAAAACATCGGTTGCCGCATTTGATTTATCATTGGCGGCGTATTGCGGCAAGCCATTAAGGTTGAAATCAACGGGTTTTAATTCTTTAAACATATCAAGTCCGCTGACGTCTATTACCATCGGCTTATTTTTATATTCTTGCTCGTCGTACGGCTCTGCCCAGCAACGACAGTTATAGTCTTCTCCCGATATTACCGCAAGTTCTTTATTGTATTTTAACCAAACTATGCTATATAAACTCCAGAGGTGCGAACATGAAAAAGTTGGTTTTGATTTTAGGGCTTTGTTTGTGGAGTTTTGCGGCAGCTGCTGAAAAAAATACTATTACTGAAATAAGTGACGCAGAATATTATGAGCATATAGGAGAATCTGTCAAAAAATTTAAGGATTTGCTTAAAACCAATAATCCGCAACTTATTGCTAAAAATGTTGTGTATCCGTTTTCACTCGGTTGGGGAGTTCCGAGTGTGCAAAACGAGCAGGAATTTATTGAAAAATACGATATTATTTTGCCGGAATATTTAAGAAAATATCTAATAGATACGCCAATGGATGATTGGGGTTCGGGAGAAAATCTCGGCGGTATATGCTTAAATTACTGTCCTGATGCGCATTTAACCGATGACGGAGAAATGCTGTCAGTTAAAGACAGTGAAGAATTAAAGCTATATCGGGAAGAATATATCGCAAAAGAAAAACAGACAATTCATCCAAGCTTAAAAAATTATAACTATAATTTATACACTATGGAAACCGAAGATTGGTTGATTCGTATTGACGATATGGAAGGGATGTACAAACAAGTAATTCCTGATGAAGACAACAAAGATAATTACCGTTTTGCAGCATGGAAAAAAGGTAAAACGATATCCGATGAGCCGGATATCGTTATTGAACATGGAGCAAAGAACGATCCTTTCAGATGGGAAGGTTACGAATACACATTTGCTTCATCTGAATATTATTGCACATTTACAGATGAATCTAAAACACCGAGACCAATAGATGCTCAAGATTACTATTTACATCTTTATAAAAGTGTTATACATGAAGAACCAAAGGTAAAATGACAATCCTAATAGTAGAATTTTCCATTTAGTACCCAATTTATTTTGGCATTATTCCGCTCACTACTGCTCTGAATAACGTGTATATGTTCTGCCATTTGGGGAATATTCTTATTTTTAGCTGCATTTAATAATTTAGGCCATTTATACTCCTTAAATTCGTCTTTACTATTCCAATTAATATCTGTAGACTTTTTCTTTTTTAAAACATCACGTTGATAATGCACATCAAAAATTGCACGCTGTAAATTCCAATCCATAATGGTAAAGTTCGGAAACTGTTCAACCAATTCATTCCATTTTGCCTCTATGATTTTACGGTCTATGGCATCGCATTGAGCATCGGTTAAACGTAATTTTGTTACAGTTTTGAAAAATCCCGCTATATATGGTTTATCTTTACTATTTTTATTATGTTTCAAATTCTCTGCGGCATTTTTTTGATATTCCGTATATTTATGTAGTTTATCCATTTCTTTTTGATTTCTGCCTTTGTTGCCGGTTTACCGGTATCTGCCATATAATATGGCAAACTATACTGTTCTTTGTCGGTAATCAGATGTCCGGTACAAACCGTGTCTTTACCAACACTGTCAAGATACGGAAAATTTGCAAATCCCTCAATATAATCTTTGCGCAAAAAAGTAATTATATCACGGAATTTTTCTTCAGTTAGCACGCTGTTATTTTTACGAAAAATCGCATCGCTTGTTGTGTTTGATTTATCATTAGCGGCGTATAGAGGCAAACCTTTTGTGGTAAAATCAACCGGTTTTAATTCTTTAAAAACTTCTAATCCGCTGACATCTATTACCATCGGTTTATTTTTATATTCTTGCTCGTCGTATGGTTCTGCCCAGCAACGACAGTTATAGTCCTCGCCGGGATGCTTCTTGCTTAGTAAATTCTTGCTGCGCTTCGTTTGCAATCATTAACTGCGCTTCGGTCACTCGTTTTCTAAATTCATTTATTTGCTGTCGCTTCATAAATTTATTAAGAAAACATCGCCACTTGCGGTAAAAACAACATTTTAAGGTTGTTTTTATCCTCGTGCCTTCGGGCGGTATATGTTTATTAAACAATTTTCCTTCACGCTCGGCGTGCTTACCGCGCACTTTATCATCTTTGCAAGTCCGCCATATATAATAATTTTGCGGATTTTCGCGTAAATCATCAGCTAAAATCGCCCCCATTCGCGGATTAGGAATATTCTCATCCGATACGTTTATTTGACTGCGACCATCTTCGCCATCATATCTCGGGTCAAGATAGTAAAATTTGCTTTGACCTTTTGCAACATAATCTCTCTTTAATGCCTTAAAACCGTGCATTTCTTGATATAGTTCATCTCTTAATTTGCTCATATTTAATTCTCCATAAATATAAAATATGAAAAATATATAAGATAAAAATTATTTAAAGTCAAGTTTTTAATGATAAAAATATTACACACTGTGTAAAATATTGTATATTATTGCGTAATTACCTAATATAATTTACTATGTCTTTATTCTTATAAAATTATTATTAATAACATAAGAAAAAAATACTGTTGGCTAAATAATCAGAAGCAAAAGATGTCTCAATAATAAAACGGCAAAAAACTGGAAAAAAACGCTTGAAAAATAAATATTTTAGAGTATAAAGACAGCAGTTGCGGCAAGGGTGCGCTTGTTTGCAATCGTTTTTTGTTAAATTCGCACAAGTCCGCTCATTAAAGGGTTGGCAATTTTTGAAAACTAAATTTATATGGCAAATACAGAATTTAATATGCCTGAAATGAAGGAAAATTTCGCAGATTTGTTGAATGAACAATTCGGTGAAAACGGCATCTTGGGTACAGTAGTAAAAGGAACAATCGTAAAAGTTACTCCTGATTATGTTACGGTTGATGTGGGTTTGAAATCGGAAGGTAATATTCCGGTTCGTGAATTCGGCACTAATCCGGAACTTAAGGTTGGGGATACTGTTGAAGTATTGGTTGACCGCTATGAAGATAAAGACGGTAATATCGTTCTTTCTCGTGAAAAGGCACGTCGTGAAGAAGTTTGGGCAGATTTAGAGAAATCTATGAACGCCGGCGAACGTGTTAATGGTATCATCTTCGGTCGTGTTAAAGGCGGCTTTACGGTTGACTTGAACGGCGCTATTGCTTTCTTACCTGGTTCACAAATTGATATTCGTCCGATTAGAGATATTACCCCGTTGATGGGCATTTCTCAACCGTTCCAAATTTTGAAAATGGACAAGGTAAGAGGAAATATTGTAGTTTCTCGCCGTGTTGTTTTGGAAGAGACCAGAGCCGAAGCTCGTGCCGAATTGATTGACGGTATTAAAGAAGGTGCTATTCTGGATGGTGTTGTTAAAAACATTACCGATTACGGTGCGTTTGTTGACTTGGGCGGGGTTGATGGTTTGTTGCACGTTACAGATATTTCTTGGAAACGTATTAACCATCCTGCAGAAATGCTCACAGTTGGTCAAACCATTAAAGTTCAAGTTATTCGCTTTAACGAAGATACTCAACGCATCAGTTTGGGTATGAAACAACTTGA
>JAFUXW010000079.1 GCA_017477035.1 Alphaproteobacteria bacterium
AAAGCAACAGTTAAAACGGCCTTTGATGCTGTTCAAGGTAAACTTGGTATAAGTACAAATAAAAAGTTTATGACTTATACTGCATTTGACGGTAAAAAATATGCCGGCGTAACCAACCCGACAACCATTGATAATATTAAAACCTGTGATGAACTTAAAGGACTTGATACAACGCTGGCAAATGCTGCTGAAAAAATTGATGCGTTAGATATAAAAATTACGAACTACGGTAATATAATAACCGATTTAAATAGTGAATTGGCGGCTTTAAGAAACCAGAAAACGAAAATAGAAAACACGGATGTTTCTGAATTTGCCATTGTTAAAGGCGAAGAATATTCTATTCTCTTTAATGATATTACAACAGATACTGCTCGTATTAAACTTGATGGTATGACGAACAATAATCTTAGTGGTTCAGGCATATTTAATATTGCCGCTGCCGGCGTAAAGGTGGAAAACTATTCAACTCGTTCCGTAATATTTAACAATATTGATTTAGGTTCTGCTCATCAAAGCGGACTGATTATCGGTGATAAAAATTTCGGTGAATTTGTAGATAGCGAAAAAGCGGTTAACGGCAGTAATGCTTATGCATATAAGTATGGCAGAACAGATATGTTTGGTCATATGATTTATGATACGGACTTTAATCAGGTCGGGACATCAGGTGCGCATTATGTGAGTAGCGAAGACGGAACGGGATTTTCGGGAGTGATTGTTAATAATTACTATGATACGGCAAATCCTTTTGCTCTAAATCAGAACATACCGCACCCCGAGTATACTGCGGATATTACCTTTAACGGAACAGTTAATACCGGCGGACATCAGCTTAGCGTATTTAATGATTCCGGTTCAATTACGGCAAAAGATTTTAATCCGGCCGGTATGTCAATAGTAAATCTAATATCAACAAAAGGAGATGTTAATTTAACTTCTCCGGCTGTTTGGCGTTGCAATGGCGAGTTAAATGTGTTTGCTGCAAATTCGGTTAATATCAGCGGTAATGATGTTGATATAGATGCCAATATTACAGCCGGTTATAACAAAGACTTAACGCTGACCATTACCGATGAAATGCTTTCTGACTTGCTTGATGACCCAGTTACCGGTGAAAAAATCTTGATTAACTTAGGCACAACACCGTGGGCTAATGAGGCAAATAACATAAAGGCACTTTATAAAGACGGGCAGATATATGTCTACCATATCAATAACCCTGTTAAAGGTGTTGATAGCAGTAAGAGAGGAACAGTGAACATTAACGTTTCATCCGGCGGTGATGTTGAAGGTAATATTAAAACCTATAGCGGATATCAAAATATCAAAATTGATAACCAAACGAATAAACAGCTAAATGTTTATAATATTGCCAATAACAAGAGCGATGGCGGATATTCTCATTCTTATACTGAGGACGTTAAAGACAATAGTGAAACAACAGCTAAGATTGTTGCCAAGGCTGATACACAGATTATTTCAACCGGCAAACTTGTATTGGACGGTGTTATCAAAAATAGTTTTGTTGGTAGCAATGTTGATACTGCCGGTGCTTTAACCGTTACGGCAAACAATGGTTTGATAATAAAGCAGCAGACCGATGAAGATGATAATGTTATTGCTTCCATAATTTCGGCCGGCAGTGTTGATATAAATACAAACTCTGGCAATACGGATATTTTGGGTAATATATTAAATACCGGAAATGTTTCTATTGATAATACCGGAACAGGCGCATTGAATGTTAACGGCGATGTGGAAGAAAAAGAAGGCAATGTGAAAATTACCAATTCCAATGCCGGCATTTTGAATGTTACAGGTAATATTACTGATGAAAAAGGTGATATTACCGTGGTAAATACCGGTGATAAAATATCCGTATCCGGCAGCATCACCGATAAAAACGGTAATATTTCAATTACCAACAATGGTTCCAAAGGTGCTGAATTTACCGCCACGGCAAAAGTTTCTAATACTAAAGGTAATACAACAGTTACAAATAATAAAGGGGATTTGACGGTTGCAGACGGCGCTGAAATTAAAAATCTTGAAAGCGGAAATATAACGGCCGAAAATAATGGTAGTAAATTTACACTTGCCGGTTTAGTAGAACACTCAGGCAGCGGTAATATAAATGTTAAAAATTCCGGAAATGGAGCTTTAGATATTACAACAACCGGCAGTGTGTCTGTTACAAACGGTAAGCTTGAAATTTCAAATTCCAATGCTGGTGCATTAAATATTGCTGGTAATGTCGTTAATACTAAAGGCAAAACGACTGTTGCCAATACGTCTGCCGACGGTATGAAACTTGCCACAACCGGTCAAATTCATAACAGTGACGGTAATATTGAAATTTCAAACACCGGAGCCAAAGGAATAATGGTTGAAGGCAAAGTTTTGGCTGATAAACAAAATATTGTGATAACAAATAAAGATTCTGATTTAACAATCGGCGAATTGGTAAGCAATAATGATGACTATGTTGAAACCGCAGATGGAAATATTGCTATCAATCAGCAAAACGGCAATGTTTTGAATGGAATTATTGATACATCTGGCAGCCTGCATCAAAATGCTGATTTGGGTAAAAATGAGCAATCGTATAAGACCTTGTTGACGGCAAACGGAGATTTGACAATGAATGTAACGGACGGTGATATCGGATACACCGATAACGCGCGTCCTGGCTTTACGATTGATGCGTCTACTCGTGATTGGACGGATTCGGTCAATGTGAATGTTAGCGGAGTTGTGAATGCGCAAGCGACTAACAATGACAAGACCGACAATCGTCTGATTAACTTGCGTGCTAAAGATTCTGATTTAAATGTTCAGAATATAACGACTGATGGCAATGTTATTTTAACGGCGGCAGATTGGAAACAAGCTGATGTTCGTCCGACACCTGATGATGAGGCATATTTTATTGGATATTCCGTATTGAATGCAGCGAATAATAATGATGTCAATATCAGCGGTCAGAATATTTCCGTTATTGCCAGCAACAATATAGGGGAAAAAGGCAAAAAACTGACGTATCTGCAAAATACGGCAGCAGATTCGCAATCATCGGTCAGCTTGGAAGCGGAGAACGATTTGTATATGAGCGGCAAAGCGAATTCGGGCAATGAAACGAAGATTTATCAAATGATATCTAAGCACGGTGCAATTGATTTAGATTTGACATCTAATGCTACCATCAAGGAAATAACGTCCAACAAAGAGCTTATAATAATGCAAAAAGCTCAGAATTTGGCGATTATGAATTTAGGTATGCCAGCTGAAGATACTGCCTCATTTACTGATATGCTTTATCCGCACGATGAGTTAGTTTACGGTTTTGATTCGGCGGCACCGGAAAAAAGTGTTGTTCCGCAATATGTGAATATCAGCGTTTTAGATGCTGTTGATACACCGGAACGCAGTGATTCTAATTTGAAAATTTATTCAATGACGGTTCGCGGCACTCAGGATGAAAATTATCAAAGTGATATAGTATTGATGGCCGATAATATCTATGTTAATTCGGCTAAAGCTCCGGATTCTGATGTTTCCACTAAAAATAATCCGAATGGATATAAGCAAACTCAAAAAACTTATTCGGATGCGCAGTTCGGCGGTAGCGGAACAGTATACGAAGCAAAAGGAATTAACACTTTCGGTGAAGGTAAAGCTATCAGACTTAATATTTCCGGTGTTGATGATAAGGTCGTTAATGAATGGGTGAATAATCCACAGCGCAATGATTATGAAAAACAGTATTCGTTTGACAATATTCCGACGCGTTTCCAAAACAAAGAAAATAATATAAGTGATTATGGCTTTAAAACTAAAAACGCGGTCATTTCGATGAATGATTACGCTGACGACGAGCGCGGTGTTGAGTTTAATACATTATATGCTGACAATGCTTATATCAACACGATGGATACAAATTTAATTATCCACGACAGCTATATCAATAACTATGCCGAAATCAGAAACGGCAATCGCGATATTGACAGCAACAGATATTTAGCGGTGGTGGATAATGATTATCGCCGGTTAGTGCCGTCTAATGTTCAGCTTTATACGCAAAAGACCGGTAGTTTCGGTTTGAATATGGATGAAAAAATCAAATTCCATACAATGGCACCGGTGGTTCATTATGATTGGGATAAATTGGTCAATACCTTCGGCGATGAAAATAGTTTCGTGCGTTTAGGCTTGAAAGAAACAGAAATTCGCCAAAAGGCTAAGGATTACTACGGTTATTATAATACATACGTGATGCCGGAAGCATCTGTTGCTAAATACGATGTTTGGAAAGACAACGGACTGTTGACCAATGTAAAAATTATAGAATTAACGCGTGACAGTGCCATTGTTGTTAATAAGGATAATTGGCAGCTTGGTGATGAACAGGTATTGAATTTGATGTTTGATGACGTTAAGGCAGCTATTCATTGCAAAGTAATAGGTATTGACAAGCATTATGCCACTGTCAAATTCTTGGATATGCCTGCAAGCGTTTATAACAAACTTGCATACAGATATCTGAAAATGGCCGAGAAATAAAATGGATTTCACATGAGAAAGGAATTGTTATGAAAAAGTATATGCAATATTTATTTTTATCTGCCGGTGTTCTGCTGTCATCTGCGGCTTATGCGGCTAATTCTGAAACGGTTATCCAAACAGATGCACATTGGAATAAACAGGCAATTAAGCCAATTAACATTGACCATCCGCAAATTACGATGCTCAGAATTACCATTCCGGCCGGCGAAAAATTGGCGATGCACAAGCATCCGATCTTGAATATCGGCTATTTGACCAAGGGCGAATTAACTGTTCGTTCGGAAAACGGCGATGTATTGGTTTTACACCCTGGTGATCCGATTGTTGAATTGGTAGACATTTGGCACTACGGCGAAAGCACCGGCTCTGAAGATGCCGAAATCGTTGTTACTTATGTCGGCGAAAAAGAAGACAGTTTGAGTATTATTAAAGAATAGAAAAACTGCTAGGAGGTATAATATAGCAACACTAAAAACATCTGTTTTGGGAATAGATTTTGAAAACCCGTTTATCTTGGCTTCCGCGCCACCGACAGCTAAGATAGAAAGCATTGATGAAGCCTTTACACTCGGTTGGGGCGGAGCGGTGCTTAAAACCATCACACCTGAGATTTGGAGATGATTGAAGCTTCTCAGCGTTATGCCACGTGGAAAATCGGCAATAAAATTTGCGGTTTTGAAAATATTGAACTCTTAAGCCATTTAACTGTGCAACAATGGTTAGATGGTATTAAATTTTTGAAACAAAAACATCCAACAAAAGTGCAGATTGCCAGCATTATGGCTCCAGTGAAAAAAGAAGAATGGCCAAATCTGGTGCGCACGTTTAATAATTCCGAAGTCGATGCCTTCGAACTGAATTTTTCGTGTCCGCACGGTATGCCGGAAAAAGGTATCGGTATGGCAATCGGTACCAGTGCAGAGATTTCAGCAATGATTACCGGTTGGGTGATGGAAGTTGCAAAAAAGCCGGTGTTTGTAAAACTTTCGCTGAATGTAACGAATATCGCGGAAATTGCAAAAGCGGTGGAAAAAGCAGGTTGTAACGGCATTTCGGCCATCAATACCGTGCAGTCGTTAATGGGAGTAGATTTGGATACGTTTGAGCCAATGCCGAATGTGAACGGCAAAACAACGTTCGGCGGTTATTCCGGCATTTCGGTGAAGCCAATCGGTCTGCGCTGCGTGGCACAAATCCGCCAAAACAGCGGTTTGCCGATTTTAGGTATCGGCGGCATCTCTAATTGGCACGATGCGGCGGAATATATGACGGTCGGTGCCGATGCGGTTCAGGTCTGCACTGAAGTTATGGTCAACGGTTATGTTAGTCAAGAGTCAAAATTAAATATCTTGAGCGGATTTATAGCTTTTGATTGTTTTATAAGCTGATTTTAATTCATC
>JAFUXW010000080.1 GCA_017477035.1 Alphaproteobacteria bacterium
TAATAACTTTGCTAACCTTAATACAACAGGCTACAAAAGTGTTCGCTTTGAACAAATGCTTGGCGAAGACGGCTATTTAAAAGGCGCAATAAGAACGGATTACAATCAGGGTTCTATAAGAATCACTTCAAATCCTTATGATGTCGCAATTGATGGACAAGGTTTTATTCCGGTTGTTTCTCCGGAAGGTGTTGTTCAATATACACGTGACGGAGCTTTTAAACAAGGTAAAGACGGATATTTGGTTACAAATGATGACTGGATTGTAGGCGAAGGTATAAAAATTCCTACAAATTGCTACAAATTCGAAATCAAAGGTAACGGTGATGTTGTTGCTTATGATGCAGGAAGCTCTAATGAAAAATATTTGGGTAATATTCCGCTTGTAAGATTTGCATCTCCGGAAAACTTAAAACAGGAAGATATGAACAGGCTTTCTGCAACAGACGATTCAGGTGACCCTGAACTTGTTAAAGATCATAAATGCTTTAAACAAAACAATATTGAAATGTCTAATACAAACGTATACAACTCAACCAGTGAAATGTTAAGACTTAATGCTTCAATGATTGCGAGTATGCGTATGTTAAAAGTGGTCGATACAATGTATAACAAAGCAATTAATATCAGGGAGGGATAAAATGTATTCACCAATAGATAGTATGGGAAAAGTTTCCCTGATGATGGATTTAATATCTCAAAGGCAGCGTGCAATTGGTTCAAACATAGCAAACGTTGATACTCCGGGATATGTCAGAAAAGATATCAACTTTCAAACATATCTGGGTTCAATGAATAGTCCTTTGGAAACAAAATTGTCTGAAAAACTCGGCCCTTCAGGTGTTTTGGAAGAAAGAGAATATGAAGAGATTAATCCAGCACAAGAATTGATTGCTATGCAGGAAAACTCACTTTTATATTCTATGGCAACAAGAAGAATGTCAAATATAATTACACAAATGAAAACTGTAATAAATGTAGGCAAATAGAGGTAGATAAATGAGTATATTAGAATCATTCAACATAGGTTCAAACGCATTAAAAGCTCACGGATTAAGGCTTGATATTCACGCAAAAAACGTGGCAAACCTTGATACGCCAAATTATGTGAGAAAAATTCCTGTATTGAATTCGACAGATGATATCTCATTTCACGGTCTTTTGAATACAATGAGACAAGATGTTTTTGGCGTAGGAACTTTGCCATACACTGAAGGCGGAGTTACTATGAACGGAGTTGTTGAAGATCCAACTTTAGGTGAAAAAATATACCGCCCGGGACATCCAGACGCCGATGAAAACGGATACATCAGAGCATCAAACGTAAACGCAATGGTTGATATGGCAGATGCTATTATGGCACAACGTGCATATGAAGCCAACCTTGCGCTTGTTAATATTACAAAATCAATGGCATTGAAAGCCATCGAAATTGGCAGATAGTTTTATAATTTCCAGACAGTGATACCAGTAACGTCATCATATTGTCTTCTGATAACGCCGTCTTTAACAGGGTTGATTACTATTTCGCCGGTATAAGAAATAACGGCTTTTGTAAGGTGTCCGCCTAAAAATTTCAAATCACCATCTTCCCCGAGATATGAAAACATTGCATGTGCGTGTGAATAAATTTCGTCATTATCGTCGGCTGAAATATCACCGTTTAGTGAAATCATTTCTAATAAACCGGTTTTGTTATGAGGTATAAAGCTGTTATCTTCAGGAACAAGAGTTGCAACCGTAACATCACCACAGCCGCCGATTCCTGAATATGTTGCTGATAAAATATGTTCTTTTTTACATATATCAAGAATACAAGAGATTACCTCATCTCCTCTGTCAATTCTTGCGTATATTGAATCACCGTGTTTTTTATAATCCATAATTACATCGCTCCTATTCCGCGGAAAATTCCGATCATACCTTCTGCTGCAATATCGTTTGTAACTTTTCCGTCTTTATTAAAATAATAAAAATTCATTACACTTACTGAAATTTTCTTTCCAGTCGGTTTAATTCCCATAAATTCACCATCATTAGTTCCCGTCAATTCCCAGTGAACTGCAACTTTATCCTCTGATGCTACCATATCTTTTATGTGCCACTGGACATCAGAAAATCCGCTTCTCATCCAGTGAACAACTGACAGATAACCTTTGCCGCCATATAAAGGCTCAGGGTTTGCCGGAGTGAAAAATGGTGCATCACCGGCCACAAGCTCCTCTGCTAATTTCTCGTCAGCAGTATTAATCATCTGTTCAAATTTTTTCATTAATTCTTTGTTTCGTTCAATTAAATCCATTAGAATTCTCCGTAATCTATATTATTTATTATAAACAAAA